>JAFSFK010000017.1 GCA_017435245.1 Oscillospiraceae bacterium
GTCCCGGTGGGACGGCCTTTTTTTGTGCGAATCTAAAAATGTAACGATACCGAGCAGATATTTGCCGGATATCACTGCACCGGGCACGAATTGCCCGCCGGGGCATCCCGGCCGATAAATTGGAATTCGCACAGGCGCAAAAAAAGCCGTCCCGGGGGGACGGCCTTTTTTGTGCGAAATCTAAAAATGTAACGATACCGAGCAGATATTTGCCGGATATCACTGCACCGGGCACGAATTGCCCGCCGGGGCATCCCGGCTTAGCCTCTTGCGTTATAGTCGCCGCACAGCAGGTTCATAGCCTTGCACAGCTTATGCAGGTAGATGAAGGGTCCAACGCCGAACAGCAGGCTGCCCAGAACATTCCAGCCCCAGAAGGTGCCGGCGCCGAAATTGTAGGCAAGTCCCCGGCGGGCAAGCTCATTGCCGATTCGGGCGGAGATCCGGTGGCACCACACGATGCCGCCGATGCCCAGGGTGATGGGGGCAATGACGAAGGTCAGCAGGCAGTAGTGCATGGTCTTCTTGCCGTCGTAACGGCTGGCGATCAGGTTGATGTCGGTGGAGATCTTGGAGTAGAATACGATGGCATAAATGCCGCAGGTGATGATGGTCAGCAGAACGAATTTCAGCCAGCCACGGTTGGTCTTCAGATGGATCGCAGGAGCCGTGTAAGCATTTTCCATAATGATACCTCTTTTCTTCTTATTAAGGGGGTTCCCCCTTGTGAAGATTATACAAAAGGAATGAGTTTTTGTCAATGAATTTGTTCACAATGCATTCTGCGGTTACGGACCTTTTCATCGGATACCGCACCAGCAGTTGACCTGCTCCGGTATCTCATTGAGGTCCTGCAGAGGATGGAACATACTTTCAAATTCCAGTTTAGCGAGCTGTTACGTTACTCCACCAAAGGCTCCCCTGTGTAAGGGGAGCTGTCAAAAATCTTTGATTTTTGACTGAGGGGTTGCTCCGAAAATGTAGCAATCACGCACATTTTTCGTGATTATAACAGTTCTAACAACCCCTCCGTCACGGCTACGCCGTGCCACCTCCCCTTACACAGGGGAGGCTTTATCTGCTCGATAAAGCGGAATGAAGCCCTTACAGCACCAGCTTGAAGGCACCGTAGGCACCGGCGTCGTTGCCCAGGGTGGCAAGCTCGAAGCGGACGTTCTTGCAGCCGTGGAAGGCGTATTTATCAAAGTACCGCTTGGCTCCCTCCAACAGAGGCGCACCGGCCTTGCTCACGCCGCCGCCCAGCACCACCACCTCCGGGTTGGTGACGCAGCAGATGGCGCTGAGGAAGCGGCCCATATAGTCGTAGACCTGCTCCAAAATGGCAAGGGCGGCTGTGTCGCCTGCCTTACCGGCATCGAACACATCCTTACAGGTCAGATTCCCGATGCTGCGCAGGCAGGAGGGGGCGTCATTGGCGGCAAGGTATTTCTTCGCCACCCGGACGATGCCGGTGGCGGAGCAGTACTGCTCTACACAGCCGTGGTTGCCGCAGCCGCAGGTGTCGGTCTCCGTGGGATCCAGCAGGATATGGCCGATCTCGCCGCCGGCGCCGTGGGCACCCAGCACCACCTTGCCGTCCACCACGATACCGCCGCCAACGCCGGTGCCCAAGGTGACAAAGGCGATGTTCTTACAGCCCTGTCCGCCGCCCTTCCAGCATTCGCCCAGAGCGGCCACTGTGGCGTCGTTGCCTGCCCGGACGGGGAAGCCGGTGAGTGTTTCCAGGGTCTCGTTGATATTGAACACGCCCCAACCCAGATTCACGCAGCGGTTGACCACGCCGGCACCGTCCACAGGGCCGGGGACACCGATGCCGATGCCCAGAATGGCGCTGTCCGCCACGGCGTTTTTGCTCAGGTATTCCCGGATGGATGCGGCGATATCCGGCAGAATGTTTTCTCCGCCGTTTTCGGTCCGGGTGGGGATCTCCCACTTGTCCATCATATTACCGGTTTCATCAAAATATGCGATCTTGACGGTGGTACCGCCCAGATCCACGCCAAAGCCGTATTTCATATGTAATCCTCCTTGGTAAATTCCGGTTTAGCGAGCCGAATTCCATACGCCAGTGTAGGGCGGCGGCTTGCTGCCGCCGTTAAATATGCGGGAATTCGGGCGGCGGGACCAAGGCCCCGCCCTACATTGATTACTCGATAAACCGAGATTTGATTTGTTAGGTTTTATTATACTGCCTGTTCCACAAATTTTCCACCCCAATCCGTTGATTTTTTGAAATTTTGGGAAACTTTTTCCAAAGCCCTTGCGTTTGGGGGCGGTTTGCGGTAATATAGTATTATCCAAAATATCGAAAGGATGAAATACCTTTATGATCAAAGTTGATATTTCCAATGTCTGGGGACAGCTGTCCCTGCCCGATCTGCTGGCTACCGAGAAGGAAGTCTTTGACGCACACATGACCCTGACTGAGGGCAGCGGCGAAGGCAACGACTTCCTGGGCTGGCTGAACCTGCCCGTGGAGGAGGAGACCGACGAGATCCGCCGTATCCGTGCCGCTGCTGAGAAGATCCGTGCAAACTCCGATGTGTTCGTGGTCATCGGCATCGGCGGCTCTTACTTAGGACCCCGTGCCGCTATCGAGCTGATGCAGGGTGCCAACCACAACATCGGCAAGGGTAAGGGTAACCCCCAGATCTTCTATGCCGGCAATACCCTGTCCACCCGTGCCTGGAACGAGCTGGTGCGGCTGCTCGACGGCAAGGATTTCTCCATCGCCATCATCTCCAAGTCCGGTACCACCACCGAGCCTGCCATCGCTACCCGTGCCCTGCGCTGGATGCTGGAGCGTAAGTACGGCACTGAGGGTGCCAAGGAGCGTACCTTCGCCATCACCGACCCCGTCAAGGGCGCTCTGCGCCAGATGGCTGAGGAAGAGGGCTGGGAGACCTTCGTGATCCCCCCCAACGTTGGCGGCCGTTACTCCGTTCTGACTGCTGTTGGCCTGCTGCCTATGGCTGTTGCCGGCATCGATCCTATGGAAGTGATGCGTGGCGCCGTTCAGGCTAAGAAGGATTACGACATTCGCTCCTTCGAAAATCCTGTGTGGCTGTACGCCGCTACCCGGAACCTGCTGTACCGCAACGGTAAGGCGGTGGAGCTGTTTGAGTCCTTTGAGCCCGGCTTCAAGATGATGGGCGGCTGGTGGCAGCAGCTCTTCGGCGAGTCCGAGGGTAAGGACGGCAAGGGTATTTTCCCCGCCA
>JAFSFK010000167.1 GCA_017435245.1 Oscillospiraceae bacterium
AACAAAATCATATCACCGTAGGTGATAATTGGTTATTTCCTTCGGAAATCCCAATAATTTATGTGTAAATTATTGGGCGGCGGGACCAAGGCCCCGCCCTACATTGATTACTCGACAAATCGGAATTTGAAGATGCAAAAAGCAGTCCCGGCGGGTGACCGCCGGGACGAATACTATGTAACATTATTCCATTTCCACCATTTCCTGCTTCAGCTCGTTGCGGCGGACCAAGAACCGGCGGATGGCAAAGAGTCCTGCGATACAGGCGATGCAGGCCAGATTGCTCCAGGGATCATCGTGGCTGAGGATGACGTGACGGGTAATTGCCACCGTCAGTACCTCCAGCACGTTTGCCGGGGTGGTGTCAATGAGCATACGCACGAATTCCAGACCCACTACGATGGTCAGAATGTTGTGCAGATATTCGCTCAGATCTCCCAGATAGCCGGAGACCGTCACCATCTGGTAAAGTTCCAGGCCCAGAGCGATCAGCAGAACGATCAGGGTGATGGATGCGATGACCCGCTCCAAAAAGTGCAGGATCCTGCGGAAAATGTGCTCGACTCTATGGTCGTGCTTTTCCTGACGGTCCAGACGCTCCTGGGATTTGGGATCCAGGGGGGTGCGGGGAGAATGGCTCATAGACGGTTCCTCCTTGGTAGCATTTTTTATATTGTACATCATATGGAAGAAAAAGGGAAGAACAAATTCCGGTTTATCGGCCGGGGTGCCCCGGCAGGCAATTCGTGCACTGTGCGGCAATCATCGACAAAGCTACGCTCGGTATCGTCACATCTTCAAATTTCGGTTTAACGCTCTGACGAGCGAATTGAAAATTGAAAGTTGAAAATTGTTGTATTTTCCTTCGGAAAATAATTTAAAACGTCGGCCTAGCCGACACAATCATTTTCCATTTTCAATTATTATCGAGCGTCAGCTCGATGAACCGGAATTTATTTCTTAAAATGCTTTTGCATTTCCGTTTTGGCGGATTCTACTTCCTCCCGCAGCTCCCGGGCGGACATTCGCAGCACGCCGCTGCGCAGGGAGCTCAGCTGCACTAAGGCATCGGAGGTGGCAACCCGGACGGCATAGTTTTTGCCGATCTCGTCAGCCAGGGCCTCGATATAGGCATCGGCTGTCTGACCTTCCTTGGTGTACACCACACCAATGTTGTGATACTGGGTCCTTTCTCCGGGGTTACCCTTTGCCTTATAGCCGTCAAAGACCACTGCCAGCCGGCACTTTTTGAAGCCTGCATAGCTGGAAAGGACATCGCACAGCTGCCGCCGGGCAGCCTCCAGATCCGATTTGGCGGTTTCTGCCAGATCCTCCCAGGCGAAGATAATGTTATAGCCGTCCACGATCAGCGCTGTCTGCCGGGGGGAGCGGATGGTGATCTCCTCTTTTGCGGACCGGCTTTGGGCTTGAGAATACTGAGGACGTTTGATCTCACCGAATTGCCGCTGCATAATGGCCTCCAGTTCCCGGTCGTCGATGTGAGGACGGTGGAGGATGGCTGGCTGGGCAGACTTGTCCTTTTTCAGACCGCTTTCCAGGTGCATATATTCGTGGACCTGATCCCACTTTACGTTGAAGCCTGCGCCATGGGCACAGAAAACAGAATCCGGGGTATTCTCCAGGTCGCTTTCCGGGTCATAGCCCAGTTCCGCCACCACCGTCTGGGTGTTATGGCAGGGGGCGTAGCCCTGCAGGGTCACCTGCAGCTGTCCCCGGCCCTGGGTATAGGCTGCCAGTTGGTCGGCATAATCTCCCAGCTCCGATGCCGGAACCGTGCCGGACAAAACACTGTTTGCGCCTACCGCCTCCGGGGCGTCGAATTTTCCGCTCATTGTCCGGATATCGGTGATAGCTCTGCCGATGGACTCCGTGGGAACGGTGAGAGTGAAGTTGTACCAGGGTTCCAGCAGGACAGAGTCTGCCTGCATCAAGCCCTGCCGCACCGCCCGGTAGGTGGCCTGGCGGAAGTCACCGCCTTCGGTATGCTTCAGGTGTGCCTTGCCCACCAGCAGGGTGAGCTTCATATCGGTGATGGGTGCGCCGGTGAGAACACCCAGATGGGGTTTTTCCGAAAGATGGGAGATGATCAGCTTCTGGTACTGCAGGTCCAGCACATCCGTGGAGCAGACACTGTCAAATACCAGTCCGCTGCCCTGGGGCAGAGGCTCCAGAAGCAGATGGACCTCGGCGTAATGGCGCAGAGGCTCGAAGTGTCCCACCCCTTCCACGGGGGCAGCAATGGTCTCCTTATAGTAGATCCGGCGGTCGGCGAACTCCACCTCCAGAGAGAACCGCTGGGCGATGATACTTCGCAAAACTTCCAATTGGATCTTGCCCATGATCTGGGCATGGATCTGCCCCAGTCGGTCATCCCAGAGAATGTGCAGCTGGGGATCCTCCTCCTCCAAAAGCCGCAGCTTGGGCAGGGTCTGTACCGGGTCACAACCCTTGGGAAGTACCACTCTGTAGGTCATTACCGGCTCTAAGACCGGCTTGGTGGCAGCGGCCTCGCAGCCAAGACCCTGGCCTGCGAAGGTGGCGGAAAGTCCGGTAACAGCGCACAGCTGTCCCGGTAAAATTTCTTCTGCAGGTGTGAATTTTTCCGCCGAGTACAGCCGCAGCTGTACCGCCTTTTCTTCCAGGATATTCCCCTTTTGATCTTGGTAACGGATCAGCTCCCGGACCCTTAAACTGCCGCCGGTGACCTTCAGCCAGGTCAGCCGGTTATTCTGAGGATCCCGGGAAATTTTATAAACCTTGGCACCGAACTGCTCACCGTATTCCGGGATGGGAGCATAGGTGTCGATGGTGTCCAGCAGTGCTGCGACCCCGTCCAGCTTCAGACCGGAGCCGAAGCAGCAGGGGAACAGCTGTCGTGCGGCGATGAGACCCCGGAGGTTGGCGTCGGTGACGGTGCCGGTTTCTAAGTAGGTTTCCAGCAGTGCCTCATCGCACATGGCGGCCTGTTCGTTGCGGGTATCCCGATCAGCGCCGAAATCCACGCAGGCGCTGCTGAGCTGGGCTTGCAGCTGCGCCATAATTTCCCCGTGGGGTTTGCCCGGCAGGTCGGTCTTATTGATAAACAGGAAGGTGGGAACGCCATAGCGCTCCAGCAGCTTCCACAGGGTCAGGGTGTGGGACTGGATGCCGGCGGTGGCGCTGATGACCAGAACGGCGCAGTCCAGGATGGGCATTGCCCGTTCTGCCTCAGCGGCAAAATCTACGTGACCCGGGGTATCCACCAGTGTGATGCTCCGGGTGGGGGTGGAGAATAAAGCCTGCTTGGAGAAAATGGTGATGCCCCGCTGACGTTCCAGGGCGTGGGTGTCTAAGAAGGCGTCGGCGTGATCCACCCGGCCCAGAGTCCGGCGGGTGCCGCTGACGTACAAAAGTGCCTCGGAAAGGGTAGTCTTACCCGCATCCACATGGGCCAGCAGCCCCAGACAGCAAGGAACTTTTTTCAGTTGCTCGGACACAGGAATCCCTCCCTTTTGATGCTGGAGCCAGTATAGCACAAAAAGAAGAAAAGGTCGATAGCTGTAATGTTTTTTTGCAAAAACGCCTTTTCCTCCAAAACACTTGGTATTATTAGAGCAGAACAGGTATTCAAAAATACTGTTCGAGGGAAACTACTATGTACACGTCGGAGGAAAAAGGAGGAGCAAAATGGTTTTAACAGACAAGCTGTTGAAGGAATATGCCAATTATCTGTGCTACGAAGAGAAAAGCACAGCTACGCAGGAAAAGTATTTGCGGGACGTTTGGGCTTTTTTTGCTTATGCGGGTAATACAGATGTGAAAAAAAGCGTAACTATGGAATGGAAAAAGCATTTGCTGGATAGTGGATATGCGGTACGGTCGGTCAATTCTATGCTGGCTTCGGTTAATAGCCTGATGGATTTTCTCGGCTGGCACAGCTGCAAGGTCAAGTATATCCGGCTGCAGCAGCAGGTGTATGTGTCGGAGGAAAAGGAGCTGACAAAGGCGGAATACCAGCGCCTGCTGACAGCATCGAAAGCTGATAAACAGCTGTATCTGCTGCTGCAGACGATCTGCGCAACGGGGATCCGGGTGTCGGAGCTGAGACATTTCACGCTGGAACAGATCCTTCACGGGCAAATCACCATCAGCTGTAAAAACAAGACCCGTATCATCTTGATCCCGCAGAAATTAAGAAAATTGTTGATCTGCTACGCAAAAGAAAGAGGCATCACGGCGGGAGCGGTATTTCTGAACAGAAACGGAAAACCTCTGGACCGCAGCAGCATTTGGCGAAAAATGAAGGGATTATGCAAAAAAGCAGGTGTGAAGGAAACCAAGGTTTTCCCTCACAACCTGCGAAAACTGTTTGCCCGAACCTTTTACGGGATTGAAAAGGATATTGCCAAGCTGGCGGATATCCTGGGACACAGCAGCATCAATACCACCCGGATCTATATTATATCCACGGGGGCGGAACACCGCCGTAAGATAGAAAGGCTTGGACTTCTGGCATAGAAAAATCACATAATTTGCATTATGTGACAAGTGTATTCCTCTCCAAGCTAAGTACATATCTTCACATTCGACATTATATAGCAACGTTCGAGGAAAATCAAGGAAATTACTTAAAAATACTATATAAATAACAAATAAATTTTTACCG
>JAFSFK010000168.1 GCA_017435245.1 Oscillospiraceae bacterium
AAATGGAAAATGGAAAATTGAAAATGATTGTGTCGGCTACGCCGACGTTTTAAATTATTTTCCGAAGGAAAATACCACAATTTTCAACTTTCAACTTTCAATTTTCAATTCGCTCGTCAGAGCGTTAAATCGGAATTTACACATATCCTTGGTCATAAAAAAAGAGCCGGGAAACCGGCTCGCTATTTTTTCCTGTATTTATCAGGGATCCCCAGCAGGTAATCCGAGGACACCTTGAAAAAATGGCAAAAGGCGATGATATCCTCCACACTCGGCTCACATTTTCCACACTCAATATAAGAGATCTTCCGTTGCGTCATATTGACCGCCTTCCCCAATTGCGTCTGGTTCAAATCAGCATCTTCCCGGAGATTGCGGATCTTTTCGCCAAAGGACAATTTCATCGTACCACCCCTTGACTTCATTCTAACCTAGACAGAAACTATCTATTGACATTTAGACAAAATTTGTCTATTATCAAAACTAGCAAACGGAATTATATTCCTCTGCATTTGCCGATTATCTAAAAGGAGTTGTTAAAATGAAAAGAATCCTGATCCTATCTCTGACACTGTTGCTGCTTCTGGGGCTGTGCGCCTGCGGTGCGCAGGAACCCGAACCGGCTCCCACCGAAGCGGAAGTTACAGAAGCTCCCACTGAAGCATTGACCGAAGAATCCGTCGCAGGTACTTATGAAAGTACTTTGTGGTTTTTAGATGAAACGATCACGCTTAACCCCAACACTTCCTACACTTCCAGCGATGGAACCAAGGGAACTTACTCTATCTACAGCGCCAGAACCGTCATTATGGATCCTGTTTATGATTCCGATCCGGATCGCCAGTATATTTTCACCGGCGATAGTCTTCTCGATACCACCGGTTGGGTATTCGATGAAGATGATGAATTTGGTCTGGCCTTTTCTCCGGATGCCAACGGTATGACCTCCCAGACTTTCCAGGATTGCATAATCGGCGGAAAAATGCCCGGCAGCAAATACGGGTGGATCGCACTGATCCTGGAAAATGACGGTTCTTTTGAATTGCGTCTGGGTGACAGATATACTACTTCTATCGATATTGCGGAAACCTTTGAAGGAACATACTCCTATGCAGATTCCATTTTGACCCTCTCCTATGACGGACAGGATTACCCTTTGTCTGTAACAGATGACGGCCGCATTATGTTCCTTGAATACCGCAAAGTCGCATAACCAAAACGTTCCCAAATTCCGATTTATCGAGCAGTCAATGTAGGGCGGGGTCATAACCCCGCCCTACATTGCATTTCCAAACAGCTCGATGAACCGGAATTTTGCAAACAAAAACGCTCCCAAACGGGAGCGTTTTTATTATGCAATACGATTTATTCTACAGTAAACTCGTCATTACCGCTGCGCAGGATGGCGGTGCCGTAAAACGCTGTCATCGCATCCAGAAGATATCCCACATCCTTCACACCGGCTGTTTCGAAGCTGGAGTGCATCGCCAGCTGGGGAAGTCCGATATCCACCGCAGGGACTGTCACCTGGGTCTGGGACAGATTGCCAAGCGTAGAGCCGCCCCGGAGGTCTGCCCGGTTGTAATAATTTTGGACCAGCACCTTCGCCTTCTCACAAATGCTGCGGAACACCGCCGCTGAATAACCGTCGGTGGTGTATTTTTTCTGGGCAGTAAACTTCAGCGCTACGCCCTCATTGACTACCGGCGCATTGGCAGCATCGGAAAACTCCGGATGGTTGGGATGCAGTGCATGGGCATTGTCGGCACTGACCATCATCGACTGGCTCAGCATACAGCGGTAATCCACCTGGCTTGCCTTGCAGATCCGCTTCAGCACATCCCGCAGCAAGCTGGAATCCGCTCCCTGATAGCTGGCAGAGCCCACTTCCTCATTATCAAAAACACACAGAACAGAAACCGCTTTACTGGGTTTTGCCTGCAGGAAGCCCTGGGTGCAGCACCAGGCACAAGCCAGGTCGTCCAGTGCAGGTGCGGAGATGTACTCCTCCTCCAAGCCCCAAACGGATGCCTGCTGCCGCAGATACATGTACAGATCGTGGCCCAGGATCTTGCCGCCTGAGAGCTCCTCCAGCACCTTGGCAAGCTTCCCCTCGTCCCCTGCGCCACCCATCAGCGGCAGGGTATCCACCGCAGGATTGAATTTCATCCCCTCGTTGGCGGTGCGGTTCATATGGATAGCCACATTGGGGATCAGCAGCAGGTCCCGGTCGATATCCACCAGCTGCTGGCGAATTCCCTGCTTCGTTTCCACCAGCACACGGCCTGCAATGCTGAGAGGACGGTCCAGCCAGGTGGACATCAGCATACCGCCGTAGCCTTCCGTAGCCAGCCGGGTATACTTGCCGGTCAGCTCCAGATTCTCCTTCACCTGGAAAGCCGGCCGGTCTGAGTGGCTGGCGCTGATCATAAAGCCGGTGGGTGTCTGCTCCGGGATCCGGAACGCAACCACTGCGCTGCCGCCGTGGCAAAGATAGTATTTCCCACCGGACTCCAACGTCCAGTTTTCCTGCTCCTGCAGGCAAGTATAGCCTGCCCCCTCCAGCATCGTGCACAGCTGCGCCGCTGCGTGGTAGGGGCTGTGGGCACCATTCAGAAAATCAACAAAACCTTTGATCCTGCCGTCCATTTCGTTTCCTCCCAAGTGATCATTCTTTACTCATTGTACATTATTTTCCCAACAGCGTCAATACGGACAGCCGCAGGTTTTTCCACAGCTCGAAATCTGTCGAAATGTTTGTTTATCCAATAATTTTGTGGCTTTTTGACCGTTTTTGTCGAGCGATTGTTCCCGTTTTTCCTTGCAAATTCGCTACCATTATGCTAAATTATAGTTGTCGCATCACGCTGGAGATGTTCCCCGGCGTTCATATAAGCTCAGGGAGAAGTTATCTTCAAAACCAAGGAGAGGAAACTATGGAAAAGCACACAACCGTATTGATCGCAGACAACACCGAGGAATTCTGTGCCAGCTTGACCGCCGCTTTGAAGCGTGCTGAGGGCTTTGAGATTCTGGGGATCGCCACCGACGGAGAGCAGGCCATCCGAATGGTCACGGAGCGCAAGCCCAGGATCCTGGTGCTGGATATGATGTTGGCCAAAAAGGACGGGATCAGTGTCCTGAAGGCCATCAATGCTATGCAGCCCCGCCCCGTGGTTCTGGCTACATCCGGGTTCATCACAGAATATGTCGCCTCCGCCGCTGCCAATCTGGGCGTTCAGTATTTAATGCTCAAGCCCTGCGATATGTCCGCCCTGGTAGAACGGCTGGAGGAAATGCGGGGCGGAGAAAGCCTGCGGCAAATCCCCACCCGTCATAGCGGGCAGACAAGCATCGAAACGATGGTCACGAATATCATCCATGAGATCGGTGTCCCCGCCCATATCAAGGGTTACCAGTACCTGCGGGAAGCCATCATCATCGCTACCCAGGATATGGATGTGATCAATGCCATCACAAAGGTATTGTATCCCCAGGTGGCAAAAACATTCCAGACTACCCCTTCCCGTGTGGAACGGGCCATCCGCCATGCCATTGAAGTAGCCTGGGACCGGGGCGACCTGGATACTCTGCAGCGGTTCTTTGGATACACGGTCAGCAATACCAAGGGAAAACCCACAAATAGCGAGTTCATTGCCCTCATTGCAGACAAACTGCAGCTGCAGCTGAAAGCTGCCAGCGTTGCGCAATACTGATAAACAGGGAGAGGATTCGATTCCTCTCCCTGTTTGCATAAAAAAGCTCCGGCGGTTTCCCGCCGGAGCCTTTTTATTTGTTTTGCTTATACCGGGATTAAAAATCCAGGTATTAGTGGAACTTAGCGTATGCGCTGTC
>JAFSFK010000169.1 GCA_017435245.1 Oscillospiraceae bacterium
GCGATGGTGACCTTTGCGTAGTTATCGGTACCAGTGAGCAGAGCCTTGTTGTAAACGAAGTTCAGAACCAGCTCGTTGCCCAGGGTCATGGTAGAACCAGCAAAGTCGAACTTGACGATCTCCACGTAGTCGGGGTCTTCTTCGCCGCAGACAGTGCAGGAGCCGTTTTCGTAGCTGTGACCGGAAGCCTCAACTTCGTCGCCGTCGTAGCTGTCGCCGCAGGCGGAGCAGGTGTAGATGGTGTAGCCGGGGTCGGTACAGGTGGGATCGATGACTTCGGTCTCATAGCTGTGACCCAGTGCCTCGACCTCGTCAGCGATGTAGCTATCGCCGCAGCCGGAGCAGGTGTAGGTGGTATAGCCGGGGTCCGTACAAGTGGGTTCCGTGACCTCAGCCTCGTACTGGCAGACGTGTGCCTCCTCCACGGTGACAGTGAAGCTGCCTTCGGTGTCAGTGGAATCATTGTGGACGGTGAAGAATACAGGTGCATCTTCGCCGGACATATTCTCGATGGTTACGGTCAGAGACTCGTCGGAGTAGGTGTTTTCGCCGTAAGTTACGGTGAATGCCACATCGCCGGTGATGGTGATGGTAGCGTTGGAAGCTTCGGTTGTGAAGTGACGGTTCTTGTCAGCGGGGATCTTCAGATCCATGCTGCCTTCCACCTGGAAGGGAAGCTTGGTGGAGCCGTTGGTGTACAGATAGACCTTGTTCTCCTCTTCTTCGGCCATCAGATACTCGCCGTTGTCCACATAGAGCTGATCCAGGTAGTTGGCATCGGTAGCTGCGACCTGGACGTGAACAGCAGCCTCAGCGAAGTTGCTGCTGATACCGATACGGGCATTCTCGCCCAGGTTGGTTGCATTGATGATTCGGCCGCCGTTGAGGTACAGGTTGGCAGGAGCTTCACCGATGACGTTGCCGTCAATGATGGTGTCGCCGCTGACATTTGCGGTGCCGGAGCCGGTGATGACTACAGCGCCCATCTCGGTAGAGGTGTTGTCGGTGATCACGGTGTCGATCAGATTCAGTACACCGCCGATTGCGTGGATGGCACCGCCCTGCAGGCCATTACAGTTGCGGATGATCACATTGTTCAAAGTGGTGGTGCAGTCGCCCTTGTTGAACAGAGCGCCGCCGCCCAGGTCACCTGCGTTGGTAATGCCGGTGCCGTCGATGATGACATCCTTCAGGGTAACAATACCGGCGGTGTTATGGATGAAGCCGCCATTGGCATCGCCGGGGATCAACTTACCGGACAGACGCTCGCCGTTCTTATTATCGTGGGAGGTGCAGTCACAGATGGTGACCTTTGCGCCGTTGGTCACACTGTAAGCACGGCCTGCGGCCTTGATGTCATGACCGTTGAGGCAGATGGTAATATCGATATCTTCAGTTTCGCCGTTCAAAGACAGGAAGCTGACGGACAGATCCTCGGTCAGATAGTAGTGACCGGAAGTGGAGGGCAGGAGATACTTGGTTTTCTCGCCGTCAACGGTCTTGGCATCATCCATAGTGTATTCGGTCCAGGCGGTGTCGGGATCGTCTGCATGGGTGTGGGGCTGCTGAACAAATTCCTCAGCCTCGGCATCATAGTAGTAGCCGTGACCGTCGTTCTCGTAGGTCAGAACGCCGGGAGCAACCGTGCCGGAATTAACGATCAGGTTGGATTCCAGACCGATCAGCTCCGTATGGGTGGTCAGACCCAGCTTGGAAGCGGTGGACAGATCCTTGAAGTACAGCTTGGGGATGGTGAAGTCCTCACCGTTATTCTGCAGGAACACATTGGCCTCCCGGGTACCGCCGTCAACGAAGTTGTCGTCAATGATGTTGGTGCCGGAAAGGGTCACGGTGGGATTGATGCCGCAGATGTACAAAGCACCGTTGTATTTTCCGGAGCTGGTGTTCTGGGACAGGTTGTCGGTAATGACGCAGTCTGTCAGATTCGCAGCAGCACGAATGATGTACAGAGCGGAGGCAGCCTTGGCTGCGGTGTTGTCGGTGAAGGTGCAGCGGGTCAGGTTTGCGGTGAGAACGTTGGTGTTGTTATCGGCACCGTTGAGGTGGATGACAGCACCGGAATCACCGGTAGTGGTGTTGTTTTCAAAGACACAGTCGGTGACATTCAAGGTACCTCTGGTGGCGCTGATGGCAGAGCCGTTGGAAGCGGTACAGTTACGCACCACAACGTTTTCCATAGTGGTGGTGGCATTACCGTCCATATAGACAACACCGCCAGGATTGGTATTGGTGACGTCGTCGCCGTCAATGATCAGATCCTTCATCACCAGCTCAGCGCCGGAGTTGAAAACGATACCGCCTCTGGCATTGCCGGGAACGATGGTACCGGCAACCAGGTTGCCGTCAGCATCTTCGTGAGCGGTACAGTCGCAGAAGGTGACCTTTGCGCCATTGTACAGGCTGAAGGCACGGCCGCCAACGGTCATAGTGTAGCCGTTCAGGCAGAAGACAATTTCGGTTCCGTTTGCAGCAGTTTTATCCAGCTCAGCAAAACCGACGGTCATATTCCGGGTCAGGTAGTAGTGACCGGATTCGGTGGGCAGCTTGCCGCCGGTGGTCCATTCGGTCCAGACGATATCTTCGGTATCGCCCTCGTGACCGTGGGAGAGGACGAACTGACCGTCTTTACGGACGACCTGATAACCCTTGTAGCTGACCCAGGAGGGATCCCAGGAGGTCTGGTTTTCGGTAGCCACCAGGAAGCTGGCATCAGAATAGTTGGTGGTGGAGTAGATGCTTACGGATGCACCGTCGGTCAGACCGTCAACGGTGACCACGGGGTTCTTGGTGATGTCATCGGAGTTGCCCTGAACAGTGATGTTGCGCTCAACTGCGGTGCCATCGTTGGCGGTGCAGATATTATCTTCTGCCACCACATCACCCTTCAGGATCAGGGAGTTGGGGTTGTTGCCGATATAAATAGCGCCGGAAGCACCGGTCTGTGCGGTGCTGGTATTATCAGCATAGTAGCCGCCGTCGATGGTGCAGACGGAATCACCGAAGATACCCACTGCCACGCCGCCGGTGCCGGTGGTGGTGTTACCGGTCATGGTGACATTGGTCAGAGCTGCCTGAGTCTTGCCGTACATATAAACGGCAGCGGAAGAACCGGTGCAGTTTTCGATGACAGTATCGGTGATGTTCAGCGCAGCGCTGGTAACATAGATGGCGCCGTACTTATTGGCAGTGCAGTTGCGGATCACCACATTGTCCAGGGTCAGGGAAGTGCCGGTGCCGTTGGAATAGATCGCAGCAGCATCGCCGGTGCTTACAACGCCCTTGCCGTCAATGATCACGTCCTTGATGGTCAGGCTGGAGGAGGTGCTGTAGAAAGCACCGCCGTTGGCATTGCCGGGGATGATGGTACCGGCAACCAGGTCACCATTGGCATCCTTGTGAGCGGTACAGTCACAGATGGTGACCTTGGCACCGTCTACCAGACTGTAGCCACGGCCGCCCATGGTGATGTTATGACCGTTCAGGCAGATGGTGATGTCGATGTCAGCTTCTGCGCCGTCCAGAGTGACGAAACCGGTATTGATATCGCCGGTCAGGTAGTAATAACCGGATTCGCTGGGCAGCTTTTTGCCGGTCCAGGCGGTCCAGTTCTCACCCTCTTCGTGGCCGCACTGACCGTAGGTGATGGATGCGGTGCCGGGCTCGGTGGCACCGGTGTTCCACTCGTTGACTTCGATATCGGTCAAGGTGACAGAAGTGCCGGGGACATAATCACCGGAAGCTGCGAAGCTTGCCAGCAGGACGGAGCCGCCGGTTGCGTCGATGGTGCCGGAAGCATTCTCAGCAACATAGGCTACAACATTGTTTTCGCCCAGAATGCCGATACCGGAGTAATCGGAGATGGTAACATTCTCAGCAGCGTTCAGTGTGAATTGGAAGGAACCTACCTTGGCTGCCTGAGATGCGGACAGGTACAGGTTCAGTTGGGTCACACCTGCGGTTTCAGCGTGGCCCTCAGGAGCCAGCTGCAGCGCAAAGGTGGTGCCGGCAGCAGCTACGCTGGGAGCGGATTCCGTGACCGCAGCTTCTTCTGTTGCCCATACGCCCAGGGGCAGGACGGACAGAAGCATTGCCAGGACCATCAGAATTGCGAGGAAACGTTTCTTCATAGTTTACACTCCTTTTGTTGATTTGCATCCGAACCTGGATGCGGTTTTAACGGCATCGTGCCGATGTTTACGGTTAGCCTTCGTAGGTGAAGGTTTCGTTGTCCTTGACGACCTTGGTTTCGCCGTTGGACAGAAGTATGGAAACACTATAATGGTACTTGGTACCGGCGCTCATTCCGGCAGCCTGTGCGGCTGCGGTGAAATCTGCGGTGTGCGCCTCAGCAAGGTCTACGGTCTGTATATTCTTGCGAGTCTCGCCATAGATATGATGGACGCCGGTATAGACCTCGTTGTCATAGATTACCTGACCCTGTGCGTCAGTAACAGTGACGGTAGAGCTGATAATCCGGAAGTTGGAGTGGATCTTGCCGTTAATGGGGCTGACTACCGGCACATCCGGGTACTCGTTGAAGTAAGAATGCTTTACATAGTCGCTGCGCAGCGCACGCATGGTGATGGGCACATATACGCCGCCGGAGCTGCCGTCAGAGGTGTTGTAATCCGTGTTCAAAAGATCCTCAAAGGTGTACTTGTAATTGACACGCCAGGAGCTGTTGGTGCTGGTGCGGTCGTAAAGACCGTCGCCCTGCTCGGTGGTGACAAAGAAGCTCTTGGTGGTATCAATGGAGCCATCCTTGTTGCGGATAACGATGGGGTCGGCTGCTGCCAGACGGGCGTGTCCGCCTTCCTTGACGTCAGAATAGTACAGCAGCGCATCTGCCTTGCGGGTCATGGCATAGGCTTCGGCAATGGTTTCCTTGCCGTTGGTATTATAGATCTGCTCGGTATCGGTCTCGGTGGTGACGGTGTAGGCAAAGTCACCGACGATGGAGTCGTCGTTTTTGCTGACGGTGGTCCAGTCGCCTACGGGGTAAATACCTCTTTCATACTGTACCGTCTCATTGGGAACCATATTGACGGTGAAGCGCACGTGGACGCCGCCGGCGTACTCATTTTCGGCACCGTTGACACGGCTGGGAGATACCCGCATCCAGGCCCAGCCCACGGCAGTGGAGCAGTCATTGCCCATATACTGGACAAAGCCGTAGTAGCCTTTTTTCTCTTCGGGAGTCTTAAGATAGTAGCCGTCCTCCAGACCCTCGATGGTGACATTCTTGCCGGAGGAGGTGTCGATCTTGGACATAAACCGCTCCAGAGAACCGGAATTGGAGGTGTAGGGCAGGCCGTAGTAGGTAACACCCGTTTTAAAGGTCTGGCGGTGGACACTGCCGGTACCGCCGATGGGGATGTAATCCAGAGGCTCAGATACCTGCCAGGGGATGGTGCCCATTGCGTTCATATAGTCCACCACCACATCCTGACGGTCCTGCATCGTCTGGGAAAGCTGAGCACTGTCCCAGGTGGTATCCACCCACTGACCGTCAACGGAGTAGCCGGAGGGGTGCCAGCCAACCAGGCCCACCTGGACCAGATCGCTGTCTGCCACCTTCATCTTCATATCGGCGCACAGACCGTTTACGGTGTAGGTGCCGGTATCATCGGTAACGGACAAGGTATGGGAGGGAACAACGGAAGCGGTAGCACCGGTGGTGACACGTCCTGCAAAGACGCCAATGTAAATCTTATCGTTATTCAGACTTTCCCGGGTATCGTAAATGCCGCCGGTGACGGTGACATCGGTGACAGTGCCACGGGAAGAACCCAGCAGCACGCCAACGAATTTTGCATTTTCATCGGCGTTAACGGTGACGTTGCGCAGGTGCACATCATTGATCGTACTGTTGTGATCGGTGCCGCCGAAGAAACCCATATTGTACTCAGTGGGGGCATATTTGTCCGGAACGCTTTGGTTGATCACGCAGTTGGAAATGGTGTGACCGTTGCCATCCAGAGAACCGGAGAAGAATTCAATAGGTTTCCACTCCGCACCGTCCAGATCCACGTCGTTGGTCAGCTCATAGGACAAAGAGGGGTTCTGAGCCATAAAGTACAGACCACTGGCGGTACTGATTTCGTAAATACCGTCGCCATTTTCGTCCTGTACGGCTGCGGGGTTACCGACAATGTATTCCCAAATACTACTGACGGTGCTTAAATCGGCTGCTGCTTTCTGAGATGCCGTGAGGTAACGCAGGCGGCTGTTTTGCTCTGCCAGCATCTGGGCATCGAAAATGGTGACCTTACCGTCTCCATTAACATCGCCAACGCTGCCGGCAGCGCTGACGGCCAGCACGGCTGCCGCCACAACGGCAATGGACATAACAAGCAAGAGTAACCGTAGAGCTTTTTTATTTTTCATGTTTGGTATCCCCCTGAATTTGGTTTATCTTATAATAATAAGGTAAAAAGCCGTTAAAATCAATCAAATATGTAATCTGAAATTCCCAGATATTATCCAAATTTGATTTTTGCTACAGGGGAATCATTCGGCGGTGTATGTGAAAATGCCATTTTGTACGATGGTCTTGGTCTCACCGTTGGAAAGCAGGACCTTTACGGTGTAAATGTACTTGCTGCCATCGATCATTCCGGCGGACTGGGCAGCAGCGGCAAAGGCATCACCATGAACCTGCGCAAGATCAATGTTCTGATAACGGTCACGGGCTTCGTTCATGGAATCGCTGACACCGGTGAAGATCTCGTTGCTGTAAATGGTGTTGCCCTTCTTATCGGTTACCTTAACGGTGGAGCTGATGACCCGGAAGTTGGAGTAGATCTTGCCGGTCACAGGTCCGGTGACAGGCGCATCCGGATACTGGTTGGCGTAGGCTTCCTTGATCGTATCGCTGCGCAGGGCACGGATGGTCACAGGGAGGAATACCTTTCTGGTGGAGGGACTGATCAGCTCCTCAAAGGTGTACTTGTAATGGTAACGCCAGGAGCTGTGGGTGGTTTCCCGCTGTCCCAGACCGTCGCCCTGCTCGGTAACGATGACATAACTGGCATTGGTATCGATGTCACCGTTAGCGTTGCGGATGACGATGGGGTCTGCTACCAGCAGACGGGCGTGACCGCCACCGCTGTCGGTTTCGTTGTCGTACTTGAGATAAACGATGGCATCGGCTGTCCGGGAAAGGGCATAGGCTTCCACCAGGGTGTTTTTGCCGATGGTGTTGTAGACGGTGGTGGTATCATATACGCCGTCCTCTACGGTGTAGGCGAAGGTGCCCACAACGGAGTCATCGGTTTCGCTGACGGTGGTCCAGTCACCGACGGGGTAAATACCCTTGGCCTGTGCCTCTGCATTGGGAACGAAGTGCATTGCGAACAGAGGCCATACACCGCCGGCGTATTCGGTATCGGAGTCGCCGTCCACACGGATGGGAGATACCCGCAGCCAGGCCCAGCCAATGGCGGCAGAGCAGTCATTGCCCATATACTGGGCAAAGCCGTCATAACCCTTGATGGTGCCGTCGGAGCCTTCCACGGGGATCTCGTGGTAGTAGCTGCTCTGCAGACCCTCCACGGTCATATTGGTGCCGGAGGAGGAATCGATCTTAGACATAAACCGCTCCAAAGAGCCGTTCATACTGGTGTAGGGCAGACCGTAGTAGGTAGTGCCGGGCACAAACTTCTGCACAACGCTGCCGCCTTCCCGGGCGTTGTAGGTGATGGGCTCGGAAACCTGCCAGGCCACGGTGGCCATATCGTCCATATAGTCCACAACCACCTGCTGACGTTTTTGCATCGTCTGAGACAGCTGCGTGCTGTCGTTGGCGCTGTCACACCACTGACCGGAAACGCTCTTGTCCTCGGGGGACCAGCCTACCAGACCCATAACCACGTTCTCAGAGGGCTTCTGGACGTGCATCCGGACGTTGGCACACAGACCGGAGGTGGTCTGCTTACCCATATCATCAGTGACGGAAAGAGAAGGGTCACAGACGATGGTGCCGGTGGAAGAGGAAGCGGTCTTGCCGGCGATGGCGCCCACATAGATATTACCGCCGTTCAGGTCGGTGCGGTCATCGTTAATAGTGCCGGTGACATTGACACCGGAAACGCTGCCACGGTTGGTACCCACCAGAATGCCGATGTAACCGGCATTATCGGATGCGTTGACGGTGATATCCCGGAGCTTCAGATCAGTAACGGAACCGGTCTTTTCAATATCACCGAAGAAACCCATATTCTGATCGTAGTTGTCGTCGGTCTTGGCAATATCATCCACGCTTTCGCTGATAACGCAGTTGGAGATGGAATAACCGTTGCCGTTGAGACTGCCGGAAAAACCCTTTACAGGCAGCCACTGGATACCTTCTAGATCCACATTGCCGGTCAGCTCGTAAGACAGGCTGGGGTTGTCAGCCATATAGTACAGGCCGTCGATATCGGACAGCTCAAATGCGCCGTCACCGTCGGAGTCAGCGGGGGTAGTGGTCAGACCCCAGATCTGCTCCAGCAGGGTTGCGATGGTGCTGTTGCCTGCAGCGGCTTTCTGATCGCTGGTCAGAGTACGAACACCTGCTGCCTGCTCGGCCAGCAGCTGGGCATCAAAAACGGAAACCTTTCCGTCTGCGTTGATATCTCCCACAAAACGGGCAGCACCAACAGCCACAACGGTGGCGGCGACCAGCACGATGGCAAGGGTCAAAATTCCCAACCGTGCCAATTTGCGATTCTTCATTTCAAGTCCTCCTGTTTCTTATCCTTTCCGGCGTACAGACGGGAGAAAGATGCACCCGGAAGTCAGCCAAAAATTCAGATCGGTTATAGATAAGTCTTATTATACATTATATAAAATTTAAAAAGGAATCTCAACGAAAAAAACCTGAAATATCTCTCGTATTTTCCACGATATTGCGCAATTCTTCCAAAAAGGGAAGAAGGGTATAAAAAGAAACTGTAAATTACGACAAGATGCGCTGCAGCAGAGCGTGGAATCTTCGTCTGCGCTCAGGATGACACACTTAGGAGGGATATGCAATAGCTGGATAAACCGGAATTTACAGATAAAAAGCTCCGGCGGTTTCCCGCCGGAGCCGTTTTATTGGGTTATGCTGTTAACCGATGTTCATCGGCTTAGTGGAACTTAGCGTATGCGCTGTCGCCGAAGGCCAAAATTGCCTTGAACAGTTCCTGACCGGAACGGGCGGTGTAGCTCTCAACGCTGGTCTTGCTGATGCCCAGGGAATTGCCATCTGCATCAAACAGTTCTACAGTAACCAACGTACGGCAGTCAGAGATAACCAGCGTGTTGATCTGGACCATCTTCATGGAGCTGTTGAAGGTCAGGAAGTCTGCTGCTTCGATGTTGTAGTTCACAGCCACACCGTAGTGATCCACATAGCTCACCGTTGCATATGCTGCCTTGTCGATGGTGGCGTTCTGGTAGACAAAGTTCAGAAGGATCTTATCCTCCAGAGTCAGGGTGTTACC
>JAFSFK010000170.1 GCA_017435245.1 Oscillospiraceae bacterium
AGGGCAGGAAAAGATCCCCCGCCCGCTCGTCGGTGCGGTAGAATTTGAGCATCGTCACGCACACCGCCACCCACAGCGCCAGCAGCTCCACAAAGGCCAACAGGTAGGCGTTGAATCCGAAGAACAGCACCGGCCACAGAAAATTCAGTCCCAGCTGGATATAGTAAAACAGCATTGCCCGGCGTATGGCTTCCGGCTCAGCATCGGAAGTCTGTACCCGGTAAGCGGCATATCCCATGGCAAGGTACAAAAGCGTCCACACCACCGGGAAAACCCACCCCGGCGGCGACAGGGGCGGCTGGTTCATGGTCTTAAAATCCCCCATCCCCCCGGACACCAGGCTGGCAAGCCCTCCCACCGCCAGAGGCAGCGCCAAATTCCAAATCAGTTTTTTCTTCATACAGATCCCTCCTGCTTTACTCTACGAAAAACCTGAGGGTTTTATCCATCGAAAAAATGGTTGCGCACAGGCTGTTCTTCCAGTATAATGGAAGAAAATCCAACAGGAGGTTCTTATTATGAAATCCAAGGTTTATTTTTCTTCCGTCATCACCCCTGAAAAGGTGCTGGAGCTTTACAAGTGCCTGGGCGTACAGCTGCCCGGCAATGTGGCGCTGAAGGTCCACTCCGGTGAGCCGGGTAATCAGAACTTCCTGCGTCCTGAATTCTGGAAGCCTATTGTAGACCACGTGGGCGGTACTGTGGTGGAGTGCAACACCGCCTACGAGGGCGGCAGAAACACCACCGAACGCCACGTGCAGGTATTCAAAAAGCACGGCTGGAGCGATCTGTACACCATCGATCTTTTGGATGCCACCGGTCCGGATCTGGAATTTGACATTCCCCAGGGCGTGAAGATCAAGAAGAATTTCGTGGGCAAGGACCTTAAAAATTACGATTCCACCCTGGTGCTGTCCCACTTTAAGGGGCATCCCATGGGCGGCTACGGCGGTGCGCTGAAGCAGCTGAGTATCGGCTTTGCCTCCTCCTACGGCAAGGGCTATATCCACGGTGTGGGCGACCCCGCCCATTTCTGGGACCGGGATCAGGATTCCTTCCTGGAGTCTATGGCGGACGCAGCCTGGTCTGTGGTGGATTACTTCAAGGGCAATGCCGCCTATATCAACGTGATGAAGAATATCAGCGTGGACTGCGACTGCTGCGATGTGGCGGAGGATCCCTGTATGGCGGATATCGGCATCCTGGCAAGCCTTGACCCGGTGGCCATCGACCAGGCATGTCTGGATATCGTCTATGCCTCCAAGGACCCCGGCCGGGATCACCTGCTGGAGCGGATCGAGAGCCGCCACGGCGTCCATACCATTGAGATCGCCGCCCAGCACGGTATCGGCTCCCGGGAATACGAGCTGATCAACATCGACTGATCTTTCAAATTCCAGTTTATCGAGCAGTTGTGCACCGCACCCAAAGGCTCCCCTGTGTAAGGGGAGCTGTCAAAAATCTGTGATTTTTGACTGAGGGGTTGTTCTAAAAATTAAGCAATCACATACTTTTTCGTGATTATACTTATCCTAACAACCCCTCCGACCTCGCTTGCGCTCGGCCACCTCCCCTTACACAGGGGAGGCTTTGACTGCTCGATAAACCGGGATTTACGGCGCAAAAAAGGAGTTGCCTCGGCAACTCCTTTTTGGGTATCAGTCTAAGAGCTTTTCGATATCAGCCTTGGGGCGGAAGCCGATGAGCTTGTTCACCGCCTGGCCCTGGTCCATCACGATCAAGGTGGGGATGCTGACGATGCCATACTTAATGGCCAGCTCCATTTCCTTGTCCACATCGATCTTGGCGACGGTCACATCCTCCCGCTCCTGGGCGATCTCCTCCAGAACGGGGGCGATCATCTGGCAGGGTCCGCACCAGGTGGCCCAGAAGTCAAGCAGGACCTTCTTATCGGACTTCAAAACCAATTCTTCAAAATTATCTTTTGTAACGTGAATAACGGACATAAAGCGCCCTCCTTTGTGTCAAGATAAATTTATTATACCCGATACACCCATGCTTGGCAATGGGGAAAGGAGAAAAAATGGGATGTGAAAAGTGCAGCGGAAACTGCGCAGGCTGCGGCGGCGGTGCAGGCTCTATGGAGCTGACACAGGGAGAAGTGCATATTTTGCAAATGCTGGGGCAGTTTTCCTTCCTGCCGGCGGCAAGAAAGCGGGAGGATATGATCCCCGTATTTTTGGAGGATACGGAGTTTTCCCGGGAGGAGTATTCTCTTATTCTGCAGTGCCTTGAAAAAAAGGCGCTGATCCGTCTGGATTACGATGCACCCCTTACCGGGGCGGATATGTCCGCCTACGGCGGTTATCCCGTCCACGGCTCTATGGCACTGACCCAGCGTGGCTACGCCGTGCTGGAGCTGCTGGAAACCCTGGGAATTGAAGAATAAATTCCGGTTTATCGAGCTGTTGCGATGCTCCACCAAAGGCCCCCTTGTGTAAAGGGGGCTGTCGAAAATCTTTGATTTTCGACTGGGGGATTGTCAAAATCCGTTAGATTACAACCCCTCCGTCTGAAATCACAGATTTCAGACACCTCCCCTTACACAGGGGAGGC
>JAFSFK010000171.1 GCA_017435245.1 Oscillospiraceae bacterium
CAGATCCTGGAGGAACTGGAAAGCCAGGATCCCAAGCCTCAGGTGGTGGTATCCCGGGAGGAAGACGATCAGGTGTCTATGATCGACCTCACCGGTCAGCAGATCTGCGCCGCTCTGGAAGCCATCAGCGTGGAGACCCTGACCCCCATTGAAGCTATGAATGAGCTGTATAAGCTCAAGAAAATGTTACAGTAATGATGAAATCTCTTCCCATTTCTTTCACAAAAGCACAGCGTAACCTGGGTTGGTTCTGGTGGATCTTTCAGCTTTTGTTCCTGCCCGTTATTCTAACCGAGGGCAACCGGTATCTGGGGAATCCCCTCTCTCCGGCAGAGCTGAATTTTCTCTTCTTCTGCCTGAATTTCGCAGGAACCTCGCTGATTTTGGGGCGCTTTACCCTTCTTTCCTGCAGACACGGGCTGCGCAGACCTTTTTACACCCTGCAATCGGCTTTTCTGGGATTCGCCCTTTACTGGCTGGTTACCATCCTGCTGGGATTTGGCACCAAGCAGCTCTTCCCGGATTATGTAAACCAAAACGACACATCCATCCTTCATCTGCTTCAGCAGAGTCCTGTTTTGATCACCGTCGGCACCACGCTGCTGGCACCGATCGCAGAGGAGCTGCTGTACCGGGGTGTGATCTTCGGCAGCCTGCACAACCGCAGCCGGATCCTTGCCTACGCCGTATCGGCAACATTGTTTTCCCTGGTTCATATTCTGGGATTCTCCCAAGACCCTGTGTTTTTTATTGTTTCCTTTGTGAATTATCTTCCCGCAGGTGTGTGCCTTGCCTGGGCCTATGAACGGTCCGGTTCCATTCTGGCTCCCCTGCTGATGCATATTGCCATCAACCAGATCGGTATGCAAGCTATGAGGTGATGTTTATGCCCAAAATCCTGCAATTATCCCCCCATATCGCCAATTTGATCGCCGCCGGTGAGGTGGTGGAACGGCCTGCCAGCGTCGTCAAGGAGCTCCTTGAGAACGCTGTGGATGCCGGTGCCAGCCAGATCACTGTGGAGATCCGGGACGGCGGTATGACCTTCCTCCGGGTCACCGACAACGGCTGCGGTATGAGCGCCGAGGATGCCCGGACAGCCTTTTTGCGCCATGCCACCTCCAAGCTGCGCACCGCCGATGACCTTGCCGCCATCACTACTATGGGTTTCCGGGGGGAAGCGCTGGCTGCCATCGCTTCCGTCAGCCGGATCGACCTGTTGACCAAAACTCCCGGCAGTATCAGCGGCACCAGTCTGAGCCTGGAGGCAGGTAATATTACCGAGGAATCCGAGGCAGGCTGCCCCGACGGCACCACCATCATCGTCCGGGACCTTTTCTACAACACCCCGGCACGGATGAAGTTTATGAAATCCGACACCGTGGAGGGCGGTAAAGTCGCCAGCGCTGTACAGCTGCAGGCCCTTGCCCATCCGGAGGTAGCCTTCCGGTTTCTCCGGGATGGCAAAGAGGTCCTGTCCACCCCCGGCACCGGCGGCTTGGAAGCCGCAGTATACTGTGTCTATGGCCGGGAGTGCGGCAAGATGGTAAAGGTGGAAAGCCGCTGGGAGAATTACTCCCTCACAGGCTACGTTTCCAAACCCACCGATGCCCGTCCCAGCCGGGCGATGCAGACCTATTTCGTCAATGACCGTCCGGTGAAATCCCGGATCCTCATTGCCGCACTGGAGGAAGCTTACCGCAACCAAATCATGGTGGGTAAATTCCCTGCCTGCGTGCTGCATCTGCATCTGCCTGCCGCAGCGGTGGATGTGAATGTCCATCCTGCCAAAACAGAAGTTAAGTTTTTAAACGAAAAGGCGGTGTTTGACTGCGTCCACTACGGCGTTCTGGGTGCCCTGAACAAGACCCCGGACCGTCCTCAGGTCCAGTTCAAGCCTCAGGCAGCACCCCAGCCGGCACCTGCCCCGGCAGCACCAAAGCAAAGCGCCAAGCAGGAGAATTTCTTCCGGACAATGACTGCCGCCGAGTATAAAACCTTCTCTGCCGCTGTCAAGGAAGCACCCCAGCCGAAGCCTGCCGCAGCCGCCGCCACCGCCAAAGCTGTGGAGCGGCAGATTCCCCCCATACTGAATCAACCGGTGCTGACCCCCGCTTCCCCGATCATCATTTCCAAACCCACACCAGCACCTGTCTCCGTTCCCAAAACGGAGCCTGCCCCCGAACCTGTACCGGAACCGGAGCAGCAGGTCTTGCCCATCCCTATGGATATCCCCTGGCGGATGGTGGGTGAGCTGTATAATTCCTACATCCTTGTGGAGCAGGGCGAGGAAGCCTTTCTCATCGACAAACACGCTGCCCACGAGCGGATCCTCTTTGATAAGCTGAAAGCCAATCAGGAGGCCATCTCTCAGCAGGTGCTATTGACCCCTGTCCCCTGCCGGCTGCGCCCCGACGGTGCTGCGATCCTGCTGAGCAACCGGGATCTTCTGGATCAGTTGGGTTTTGAGATCGATCAGCTGGGCGAGGATACGGTCATCGCCCGGCAGATCCCCATGGATCTTTCCCCGGAGGATGCTGCCGACACCTTGGAAAGCTTGGCCGCCGACCTGCTGGCAGGCAAACGGGAGGACATCTCCGCCGTGCGGGATGAACTGCTGCACACCGTGGCCTGCAAAGCCGCCATCAAGGCCGGCTGGCACACCGACGAAAAGGAGCTCTTTGCTTTGGTGAAGCAGGTAATGGACCGGGAGGACCTGAAATACTGTCCCCACGGCAGACCCATCTGCATCACCTTAAGCAAGAAGCAGCTGGAAAAGCAGTTTAAACGAAGCTGATGAAAAAAATGACCTTTCGTACCTTTATCTTCGTCGCTGCCGGTTGCACCGGTATACTCACCGCCCTGGCGGCACTGGGATACGCACATTCTTCCGCCGGATGGCTGCTAAGCTGCGCCATCACTTTCGGCACTACCTTTTACCACCTTGCTATGCGTTTACTGGTGGGACACCTGATCCCCAACACCTTTGACTACCATAGCCACTGGTTTCAGCCAAAGCCTTTTGAGGCAAAGCTCTACCGGACGCTGCGGGTCAAAAAGTGGAAAGACCGGATGCCCACCTATGATCCCCGGCTGTTTTCTATGACAGAAAACACGCCGGAGCAGATCCTCAGGAATATGTGCCAATCGGAGATCGTCCACGAGGTGATCGTCCTTTTGAGCTTTATTCCTCTGCTGTTTTCCCTGCTTTGGGACAGTTTTTTCGTGTTCCTGATCACATCCATATTTGCTGCCGTCACAGACACTTCCTTTGTGATCCTGCAGCGCTACAACCGCCCCAGAGTGGAGCGGCTTATGAACAGACAGAATTCCCGGAGGTGTACACCGTGAAAAAGCTAACTGTAAAACAATTGGCCCGAATCCAGGCAGTATTCTATATTCTGGCGGCAGGCTTTGCCATTGCCAGCTATCTGACCGAGGCAAAGGGCAGTCCCAGGCCCCTCCTGTGGGCAGCTTTTGTCTTTATCGTCATCAGCTTTACCTGGCGCTTGGTTTTTGTCAAATGTCCACAGTGCGGTGACAGTCTTTCCAATTCCAAAAGAATTCCCGATACCTGCCCCAATTGCGGCTTTGACCTGACAACACTTCCACAGAAGGAGAATCCAAATGAATAAACTCATCGATTTCGTCACTTCCAAGCTCACTGCCCAGCAAAACCACAACATCGCCAATGTTCTGATGATCGCCGGTGTGGTGATCAACCTGTTTGATATTATGCAGAACGGCTACGTGATCAAGCTGGGTCCGGTGCTGCTGGCAGTAGCACTGGTTGGCATCGGCTTTGTATATCAGCTGCTGTTCGTCCGCTGCTCTCACTGCGGTGACAAACTGAAAGGTCTTAAGAACAAGACAAAGCTTCCTGAGCGCTGCCCCAACTGCGGCAAGCGGCTGGATATGCTGCCGAAAAAATAAATTCCAATTTCTCGAGCAGAAGGTTAGGCGTACAATCCAACGCCCCCCTTGCCTAAAGGGGGGTGGCCCGGCGACAGCCGGGTCGGGGGGATACTGTACGAATTCGCCGAAAAGTATCGTATACTGATGCCTATTGCTGCAAATCCCTCAGTCAAAAATCAAAGATTTTTGACAGCTCCCTTTAGGCAAGGGAGCCTTTGGTGGAGCATCGCAACAGCTCGATAAACCGGAATTTGAAGCAAGGAGGCATATGCCCAATGAACAATATTATATGCATTGCCGGGCCTACCGCCTCCGGAAAGACTGCGCTGGCGGTGGAGCTGGCCAAGCACCTTGGCGGCGAGGTGATCTCCTGCGATTCTATGCAGATCTACCGGGATATGAACATCGGCACTGCCAAGCCTACAAAAAGAGAAATGCAGGGCATCCCCCACTATATGCTGGATGTTGCCCATCCTACAGAGGATTTCTCCGTCAGCCGCTACTGTGAAATGGCAGACCCCATTTTGTGCGATATTCTCGCCCGGGGCAAGACCGCCATCATCGCCGGCGGCACCGGACTTTATATGGATGCGCTGATCCGGGGCAACGATTTTGCGCCCTGCCCCTCCACCGGTATGCGGGAAAAATTGGAAGCGCAGGCTGACCGGGAGGGTATGGAGGCTATGCTTTCTTTGCTCGCTTCCATCGATCCCGAGGCAGCTGCCAAGCTTCACCTTGCAGACCGGAAGCGGATCATCAGGGCGCTGGAGGTCTACTATGAGACCGGCGAGACCATCACCGCTCACAATCTAAAAACCCAAGCTATTCCACCTAAATATTCTCCTGTTTGGTTTGCGTTGGAGGATGCCGACCGGACAGACCTCTACAACCGCATTGACCGTCGGGTAGACAAGATGCTGGAAGAAGGTCTTTTAGATGAGATCCGGGCATTGCTGAGCTGGGGCATTCCGGAAAAATGTACCGCTATGCAGGCCATCGGCTACAAAGAATTTCTGGACTATCTGGCCGGTCGATGTACTTTGGAGGAGGCTGCCGACCTGGTGAAACAAGCCTCCCGCCATTACGCCAAGCGTCAGCTGACTTGGTTCCGCAGAAACAAGGCCATCCACTGGCTTCGCCGGGAAAAAGAGCAGCACACCCAGGAAATTGTTGCCGCTGCCCTACAGGTTCTGGCGGAATTCGACAAGTGAATCGTGCTAGGATATATGTATCCCAAAAACTTACCGAGAAAGAAGGAATACATATGTCTGAAGCAAGTAGTTTACAGGATGCCATTTTGAATGAGGTGCGCCGTGACAAGGTTCCGGTGACCCTGTTTTTGATGAATGGTTTCCAGCTCCGGGGGACTGTCACAGGCTTTGACAGCTTTGTGGTGGTTCTGGTGAGTGACGGCAAGCAGCAAATGATCTACAAGCACGCCATCTCCACCCTGGCCCCCATTCGTCCTTTGAAGGCAGCACCCACTGCATAACAAAAAGGCGGCGGAGCAATGCTTCCGCCGCCTTTTTATGTGTTAACAAATTCCGATTTAACGCTCTAATGAGCGAATTGAAAATTGAAAGTTGAAAATTGAAAATTATTGTATTTCCCGCAGGGAAATGATTTAAATAGTCGGCAAAGCCGACACAATCATTTTCCATTATCCATTTTCCATTTTCAATTATTATC
>JAFSFK010000172.1 GCA_017435245.1 Oscillospiraceae bacterium
GAGTGGCAGCGGTCTGTGTGCAACGCCGGCTCTAGCCAAGGCGCACACAGGGCACCGCAACAGGACACGGGGAGGGCGGCTTTGATTGCGGGAGCAATCAACTCAGCGCCTCACCGTGTCGCCTCTTTGCCTACTTTCTTGTTTCGCCAAGAAAGTAGGTCGCCTACGGCGAAATCATTTGTACGCAGCATATAACTGCTCGATAAATCGGAATTTAGGGGAAAGGATTGCAAGTTTTGCCCCTTTTTGGTATGATAGAAAAAAAGAAAAAAGCTGGTGAGAAAATGTACACCAAGGAAAGCCCCATTGCCGTATTTGATTCCGGCGTAGGTGGTATCAGTGTTCTGCGGGAGCTGGTGCAGCTGATGCCCAATGAGAATTATCTGTATTTCGGGGATTCTGCCAATGCTCCTTACGGAGATAAAACCACCCAGCAGGTAAGGGAGCTGACGATGGAAGCAGCCCAAATGCTGGTAGCTCGCAATATCAAGGCCCTGGTGGTTGCCTGTAATACCGCAACGGCTGCGGCGATCACGCTTTTGCGGCAGCAATATCCGGAGCTGATCGTCATCGGTATCGAGCCGGCACTGAAACTGGCGGCAGACCGTTTTCCTCAGGGACGTGTGGGCGTAATGGCCACCCAGGTAACCCTGCGGGAGGAAAAATTCGCCCATCAGGCGGAACGGTTCCCGGAGGTTACCATTGAATTGATCCCCGCTCCCGGACTTGTAGAGCTGATCGAGGCAGGACAGGAGGATTCGCTGGATACCCGAAATCTGTTGGAGAAGCTGCTGCTGCCCTATGTGGGAAAGTTGGATGCCTTGGTTCTGGGTTGCACCCATTATCCTTTTGTGAAAAAGCAGATCGCCCGGATCCTGGGAGACAGCACCCAATTATTGGATGGCGGCGAGGGCACTGCCCGGCAGACCCGCCGGTGTCTGGAGAAGCAGGATCTGCTCAATCCAGGTCCCGGCAGTGTGCAAATGGAAAACAGCAGCCACGATGCCGCTCTTTTGGAGCGGGGGATGCAGCTTTTGAACCGGGAGGTGGCGGTATGAGCATTCCTATGGATGCCTGGTGTATCGAGTGCCATATGCGCAGAAATTTGGAAACTGCCCGAAAACTGGGAAATACCGAACAAGTGACCCTGTTTGCAAAAGAACTGCTGAAGCTGTACCTGCAGCTTCCGGCAGACAGCGGTTCTCCGGAGCTGGGGCCTGCTACATCGGATCTGTTTTGTAAGATCTTCGGGGTGGAGTGGGACAGAAGAAAGGAAGAAAAGGCCGAATCCAACCGTTTTGTTTTAGACCGTATGGATGAGATCCGCCGTCGGGTAGACGGTGCGGATGATCCTCTTTATGCTGCGCTGCAGTTTTCCGTGCTGGGCAATTATCTGGATTTTGCGGCATTGCAGGGACAGGTCAGCTTTGATGCGTTGGACAAAATGCTGGACGAGGCACAGGAAATGAAGCTGGATCAGGATTGCTATCAGTCCCTGCGTTCCGATCTTCAAAAGGGAAAAAATTTGCTGTACTTAACAGACAACGCCGGCGAGATCGGCTTCGACCGGATCTTGGCCGAGCAGATCAAAAAGGACTATCCCCATATGGATATCACCTTTTGCGTCCGGGGTGCGCCTATTCATAACGATGCCACAGCAGAAGACGCTGCCGTAGTGGGGATCCCCTTTCCGGTGATCGAAAACGGAAATGCTGTAGGCGGCACGGTGATCTCCCTTCTGTCTGCGGAGGCAAAAGAAGCGCTGGAGAATGCGGATGTGATCATCGCCAAGGGTATGGGAAACACAGAAACGATGTATCCTTGCGGCTACAATGTATACTATCTGTTTCTCATCAAGTGTCAGCGGATGATCGAATATTTCGGCAAACCGAAAATGACACCAATGCTCATCCGTGACCCAAATTGTTCATAATAAAACCGGGAGAGGTACGCCTCTCCCGGTTTTTGACAAAATCCGGTTTAGCGAGCTGTTATGCACCGCACCCAAAGGCTTCCCCTTGAGGGGAAGCTGTCAAAAATCTTCGATTTTTGACTGATGAGGTGTGCAGGAAATCTTACGATTACACATTGGTTTTCGGCGAATTCGTAGTATTTTACTGTCCACCACATCCGTCACGCCTACGGCGTGCCA
>JAFSFK010000173.1 GCA_017435245.1 Oscillospiraceae bacterium
GATAATAATTGAAAATGGAAAATGGAAAATTGAAAATGATTGTGTCGGCTACGCCGACGTTTTAAATTATTTTCCGAAGGAAAATACCACAATTTTCAACTTTCAACTTTCAATTTTCAATTCGCTCGTCAGAGCGCTAAATCGGAATTTGACCATTTCACAGGAGTGATTTTATGTATAATGAAAAAATGTATGATCTGGGGACCAATGGCTGCTGTATCCGGGAGCTGAGTGAATATGGCCGTGCCCGGGCGGCAGTGGTAGGACCGGAAAATGTATATGATTTTTCCATCGGAAATCCCAGCATTCCCGCACCGGAGGCGGTCACCCAGACCATCCGCCAGATCCTTGCGGACACGGATTCCCTTGCCATTCACAGCTACACCTCTGCTACCGGTGATCTGCAGACCCGGCAGGCGATTGCAGAGGATCTTAACAAGCGCTTTGGTACGGATGCAGGTCCGGAGGATCTGTTTATCGGCTGCGGTGCCGCACCGGAGCTTTGTGCGGTGTTTAAGGCACTGGCAGTGCCTGGGGCCCGGATTCTGGCGGTTGCGCCCTATTTCACGGAATATCAGCCTTGGGTAGAGGGTGCCGGTGCGGAATTTGTGGCGGTACCTGCGGATATTCCCGGTTTCCAGATTCGGTTGGATGCGGTGGAACAGCTGATGACCCCCAACACGGTGGCGATCATAATCAACTCCCCCAACAACCCGGCCGGTACGGTCTATACGGAGCAGACCCTCCGGGAACTGGCCGAGGTGCTGACCAGAAAGGGACAGGAGTTCGGACACCCGATTTTTATTGTGGCGGACGAACCCTACCGGGAACTGGTGTATGACGGTGTGGCTGCACCTTTTATTCCCAACATTTATCCTAATACCGTGGTCTGCTACTCTTATTCCAAATCCTTATCCCTCCCTGGTGAGCGGATCGGTTATATTTATGTTCCCAAGGCGGCGGAGAAGGCAGCGGAATTGATGACCTGCATTGCCGGTGCAGCCCGGGAGCTGGGGCATATCTGCGCACCCTCTTTGTGGCAGAAAGTGATTGCCCGGTGTGCCCATTTACGGCCGGATCTTGCGGCATATGACCGCAACCGCAGAGCCTTATATGAGGCGCTGCTGGAATATGGCTATGAGGTGGCAAAGCCGGACGGTGCGTTTTACCTGTTTGTGAAAGCACCCGGCGGAAATGCCAAGGCTTTTTCCGAGAAGGCTATGAAGAAGGATCTGCTGCTGGTGCCGGGAGATGACTTTGGATGTCCGGAATACCTCCGGGTCTGCTACTGCGTCAGCTATGAAAAGATCATAAAAAGCCTGCCCATCTTCAAGGCATTGATGGAAGAATGAAAAAACATCCGGTGCTGCTTTCGCAGCACCGGTTCTTAATTTATGCGGCTTCGTCGTAGATTTCTTCATCAAAAACGGGCTCTTCCACAAGGGTGTCCGTGGGAACTTCCGGTTCGGGGATCTCAAGACCGAAGGTCTGGGCAAACAGCAGCAGCGTGTCCACATACCGTCCGTCCTGCTCCGGGCTGCCAAAAACGCCGATCAGCAGGTCCCGGCTTCCGATCCGGAAAGAGGAGATCAGACAGTTGCCGGCGGCGCCGGTGTAGCCGGTCTTCAGGCCGGTGGCGTATTCGCAGTAGAAATCCAGATCCTCATGGAGGAGCTTATTGCTGTTTTTCCAGTTTAACGTACGGCCGGAGGTGGTCACATCCATTTTGGCAAGGCCGACGTATTTGCTGAGAATGGGATCTTCCATAGCCAGCCTGGCAATGGTGACCAGATCCTGGGCGCAGACATAATGATTTTCATCGTGGATACCGTCTGGGGTGACAAAATGGGAATTTTTCAATCCCAGTTCCCCGGCGGTAGTATTCATTTGCTCTACAAAGCGTTTAATGGCGGTGGCGGTGTCGATGGTTTGGTCATCCGCTACGATCCGGCCCACATCGGAGGCTAAGGCGTAGGTAGCATCGTTGCCGCTGCACAGCAGCATACCCGCAACCATCTGTTCGGCGGTAAGGGCATCGCCGGAAAGCAGACCAGCAGTGGAAGAATCGGGATCGATATATCCCAAAGAGGAACCGGCGATCACTTCCTGCGCAGGGTCAATGTACTGCAGCGCCACATAAGCGGAAAACAGCTTGGTAACGCTGGCAGGATAGATGGGCTCTGTGGCAGAGCCGGAATTGAGCAGGAAAGCATTGGAATTACAGTCGTATACAAAATAGTGGGAGGCACTGATTTCCTTGCCATACAGCAGGGGGATCCAGCTGTCTGCCAGCTCCACCACCACAGGCGGCTCAGTGGGAGCTTCCGTGGGAGGTTCGGTAGGTTCTTCCGTGGGTTCGGCCGTAGATTCCTCTGGGGAAACGGAGGAAAGGTTTTCAGAAGGCACTTTCGGAAACTCCTGAATGTCCGTATTTCTGCGGGAAACTTCCGAGAAGGTGAAGTAACCCACAGCGGTCAGCAGCAGAACCAAAATGACGATTTCAATGGCGATCAGTTTTTTCATACAAAGTCCTCGGTATGTAGAAATGCAGTATATGAATCATACACACAAAAAGCAAGCGTGCTTTCATTATACACTGCATCTTCCAAAAAAGAAAGCAAATTCCGCAAAAACAAAGAAAAGATTAAAACAAATTCCAGTTTATCGGCCGGGATGCCCCGGCAGGCAATTCGTGCACGGTGCGGTGTCAATCGTTAAATCTGCGCTCGGTATCGTCCTATCTTCAAATTCCGATTTAACGCTCTGACGAGCGAATTGAAAATTGAAAGTTGAAAGTTGAAAATTGTGGTATTTTCCTTCGGAAAATAATTTAAAACGTCGGCGTAGCCGACACAATCATTTTCAATTTTCCATTTTCCA
>JAFSFK010000174.1 GCA_017435245.1 Oscillospiraceae bacterium
AGTATACGATAGATTTAGGCGAATTCGTACAATATCCCCCCGTCAGTGCTTACGCACTGCCACCCCCCTTTAGGCAAGGGGGGCGTTGGATTGTACGCCTAACCTTCTGCTCGATAAACCGGAATTTATCGCTGCGCATAAAAAAACACGCAGGAAAAATCCTGCGTGTTTTTTATCAGATCTCTTTGTACATCATAACTGCGTCATCCTTACGGACATTGTCCGCTACCTGGACGACCTCAACAGCAACTGTACGGGTTCCCATACTGATCTCGATCCGGTCGCCCACCTTGACCTCATAGCTGGCCTTTACCACACGTCCGTTGACGCTGATACGGCCGTTGTCACAGGCTTCATTGGCTACCGTACGGCGCTTGATAAGCCGGGAGACCTTCAGGTACTTATCCAGGCGCATCTTACTTTGCGACAGCGTCCTTCAGGGTCTTGCTTGCCTTGAAAGCGGGCAGCTTGGTTGCGGGGATCTGGATGGTCTCCTTGGTACGGGGATTGCGGCCTACACGAGCCTCACGAGCCTTAACCTCGAAAATGCCGAAACCGGAAACAGAAACCTTGTCGCCCTTGCACAGGCTCTCGGTGATGGTCTCGACGGTGGCATTGATGACACGCTCAGCGTCCTTCTTGGTCAGGCCGGCCTTCTCGGCAACAGCTGCGATGAGTTCAGTTTTATTCATAATTTTTAACCTCTTTTCCAATGTTTTGGTACTTTACCCTAACACATTTTTACACAAATTGCAAGGGGTTTTGGCAATAAAATCCATTTTTTACCTGTTTTTTTACAAATGGAGCAGCTTGGCGATCTTTTCGCCCTTGGGAAGCAGCTGACAGTCCTCCCGGGTGATGGCCTTAAAGACCACTACAGCCACCACATACACCACTACGCCCACCATAATCGGCACGCCGCAGGAGATGACCCGGCTGATATCGGTGCCCAGCAGGCGCTCCAATGCCCAGCTGCACAGCCACACTGCCACACCCATTACGATGGCGGGCATAGCGGAGCGCAGCAGGTTCTTCAGCAGCGCTGGCTTCTGGGGAACCAGACGGCGAATAGAGATCAGGTTCAAAATGGCAATGCAGAAATAGCACAGTACCGAGCCGATGGGTGCTCCCAAAATTCCGATGGCGGGATTGCCCACCAGCAGATACACCACCGCAAGTCGTACAATACCCACCGAGAGCATGTTGATCACCGGCACGTGGGCGTGGCCATGGGACTGCAGCAGAGAGTTGGTGTACTGGATCACCGCATAGGGGAACACGCACACACCCAAGATCGCCAGCAGCTTTTCTGCCAGCTCCAGTTTTTCCCCTTCGTAACCGCCCAGCAGACCCATAATAGGGCCACCCAGCAGCGCAAGTCCCACCGTACAGGGAAGGCTGATCAGACCTGTGATTCGGGCACCGGATTCCTCGGTGGAGCGAACGCCCTTGTCATCCTTCAAGGTCAGGAAGGCAGTCACCGCCGGCAGTACGCTTACTGTGATGGGCACGATGAAGGCACAGGGCATGTTGAAGATGGTCTGGGTCATGTTGTAGATGCCTTTCATAGTATCGGCAGAATCCTGGGAAAGGCCGTTGGCAGTGAGGAGCTGACCCATATACAGGTTGGTTTCCAGCACCGTCAAAAGCTGTAAGCCCGCCGCACCGATGGTGATGGGGATGGCGATCGCCAGCAGGGTCTTGGTAATGGCCTTATGGGATTCGGGAACATCCTCCGTCTTAGGCAGCTCCCGGTAGGCAGGAGCAAACTTGCGCTGCAGGAAGATCATAGACACCAGACAGCTCACCGTCACGCCTGCAATGGCGCCGCCGGCAGCCAGAGGCACGCTGTTGGTATAGCGCATAATGATGATGGCCGCCGCTAGGCCTACGACCAGCTTGAATACCGCTTCCAGCACCTGACTGACGGAGGTGGGACGCATATCCCCCTGACCCTGGAAGAAACCCCGGTAGATGGACATTCCCGCCATCAGAAGGGCACTGGGACCAAGGCACAAAATCGCTGCCCAGGCACCGGGCTGCTTCTGGAATGCCGCCAGCTGGTGACACAGCAGGGTCATCAGCAGGGTGCTGACAATGCCCAGAGCCAGAAATACCACCCGGGAGACCTTGTACACCCGGCGCACCTGGTTGTAATTCCCCAGAGAGCTTGCTTGGCTGATCATTCGGCTCATAGCGATGGGAAGTCCTGCGTTGGAGATCATCAACAGCACGGAGTAAATATCGTAGGCTGTGGCGAAGTAGCCGTAGCCCTGGTCGCCGATGACCATTTTCAGGGGCAGCTTATACAGTGCGCCGATGATCTTCACCACCGCTGTGGCAATGGCCAGCAGTGCCGCACCGTGGAGGAATGTTTGCTTTTTGGATTGAGACATGATTTCCTCCTTATTCCGCTTCCGCAAAGAGCTTGGGGATGGCATAGCCGGTCAGCTCTTCCACCACATTTTTCAGATCAATGGTGGGGAATTGACCGTTCTGATATAAGATCTTGCCCCGGACCATCGTCATAGCCACGTCGCCGCCCTTGGCACCAAAGACCAGAGCACTGACTACATTGTGACAGGGCATCAGATGGGGTGCGGAAAAATCCACCAATACGATATCCGCATCGAACCCCTCTTTGAGCATACCGGTATCGGCTGCTCTGCCCTGTGCCCGGGCGCCGCAGACGGTGGCCATCATCAGTACAGCGGAAGATGGCATCCCATCGGCACCGCCTCCCTTGACTCGCTGGTCAAGGGCAGTGAGGCGCATCACTTCAAACAGGTCCAGGTTACCGCATTCCACAGCGCCGCCGGTACCCAGCGCCACATTCATACCCGCCTTGACACAGTCGGTGATGGGGGTGCTCCCTTGTCCTGCCTTATAGGAAGCAATGGGTGTTGCCACAGCAGAGGCCTTCTTTTTACCCAATAGCTTGCGCTCTTCTTCTGTTAAGTATGCGCAGTCCGTGGCCGTCACGGGAACATTCAGCATCCGGTGGCAGCCCAGTAATTCTGCTGGGCCAAGGCCGGTGCGGTCCAGGCAGGAATCCGCTTCCTCCTGGGTCTGGGCAAGATGCAGCTGCATCCCCAATCCCTTTTCCAGCGCATAGTCCGCAAGGCCCTCCCACAGGGGGTGATTGCTGGTATACTCGGCATAAATGCCGGCATCTACTTTGATCCGGCTGTCATCGTAGCCGTGCCACTTGTCAACAACACGGCAAAGCTCACGGCACTGCTCGTCAGTCTCAAAGTCAAATTCTTCGTTTTCGTCCACAAAGCGGTAAGAAGACAACGCCACATTTGCCTTGATGCCACTCTCCGCTGCCGCCTCGGCGGTGGCATCGGGATAATAGTACAGGTCGGAAACGGAGGTGATGCCGAAGCGCAGACACTCGGCAATGCCCAAAAGAGCCGATGCCTTGGCACAGCGGCTGTCCATCTTGGCCTCTTTCTGCAAAAGCTGCTCCAGCTGCTCGTGGCCCGGAACATCATCCAGGTAGCTGCGCAGCGCAGTGGTGGCCAGATGGGTATGGCAGTTGATAAGACCGGGCATTGCCACCATACCGGTGCCGTCCACAATGGTGGCAGGCTTTTCCTCCGGTGCTTTTTTGCCGATATAGGAGATCTTGCCGCCCGTCACGCCGATATATGCGCCGAACAGCACCTCCATTTTTTCATTCATGGTCACTACGGTGACATTGGAAATTAAAGTGTCCAAGTAATACCCATCCTTTCAGGAAATGGATAATTGATAATTGACAATGGATAATTATTGTGTGGCCTCTGGCCACGATTTTTAATCATTTTCCAACGGAAAATACCTTAATTATCCATTATGCATTATCCATTATCAATTCAAACAGTTTTTCTTTCTGGGTCAATACACTGTCTAGTTGCTCGATATACTGCTCCGGGAATTTGGGATTGTGGAACCGCTGCAGGGTGCCGTCGGGCAGATTCACCTTGTTCATACCGCCGCCACCTAAGGACAAAATGGTATGCAGCTCCTCCATCATATAGATATTGTAGAGGCAGTCCTTACCCTCCCGGCTCCAGCCTACATTTTCAAAGCTGCCGGACATATATTTCTGCCGGTACAGGTAATAGGGCTTATAGTTTAAGCTGCTTAAGGTTCGGTTTGCATATTCCACCATCCGGGCGACCTCTTCGCCGGCGGGAAGATTTTCCCGTTTCTCAAACAGATCTGCGCCTTTTTTCAGTGCCAGGGTGTGCACGGTGATATTGGCAGCTTCCAGTGCCGCTACCGTATCCAGACTGCGGCAGAAGCCGTCATAGTTGTCGGTGGGAAGTCCTGCAATGAGATCCATATTGATGGCATCAAAGCCTGCGTCCATTGCCTCCCGGTAGCGCAGCAAAACATCATCTGCGCTGTGGGGTCTGCCGCTGGCACGCAGGACAGAATCGATCATAGACTGGGGATTGATGCTCATACGGTCGGCACCATGACTACGGATGGTGCGCAATTTTTCTGCATCCAGGGTATCCGGGCGACCGCCCTCCACCGTAAATTCGATGCACCGGCGCAGATCAAAGCTGCCATAGATGGCATCCAGCAGACTTGCCATCTGGGAAGACGACAAGGTGGTAGGTGTGCCGCCGCCTATGTAAATAGTACGAATGGTCTTGCCGGAACTTTCCAGAAGTTTTCCTGTAACCTCCAGTTCCTTGCGCAGCGCCTGCAAATAGGGCTCTAAAAGCTCTGTCCGCTTGCCCACAGAGCGGCTGACAAAGCTGCATTAGGCGCAGCGGGTGGGACAAAAAGGAATGCCCACATACAAAGAAACATCCTCCGGCTGCAAAAGATTTGCTGCCTTTACCGTGGACACGGAGCAATCCACCGCCAGCTTCGCCCGCTGGGGCGTTACATAGTAGACCGTTTCCATCATCCGGGCGGCAGAGGCTTCTGTACCGCCCTCCAGAAGATGCTTTGTGGTGAGCTTGGTGGGACGCACGCCTGCCAACGCACCCCAGGCGGGTGCCTTTGGAAGGTGTTTCAAAGCGGCAGCATAATAGCTCTGCTGCAGCACCTGCCGGCGCAGCCGGACGGTTTCCTCCGCCGCTTTCAGCCGACGCACCGCACGGCTTTGCTTGCCGTCCACAGTAATCGTCGTCACCGCCGTCAGCCATATTTTCCCCCGGTGCAGGCAGGAGACTGCCTCCCCCTCCGCCGCCGTGGAAAACAGCGCCATTTGCAATTGTTCCACCGCATACCGGTCCTCGTGACCGATGAGTGTAAGGTTCATATTTTCTCCTCAAATCCCGGTTTATCGCTCTGACGAGCGGTAAAAATGGATAATGGACAATTGATAATTGATAATGATTGTGTCGCCTACAGCGACGATTCAAATCATTTTCCGCAGGAAAATACCGCAATTATCCATTATACATTATCCATTATCAATTCAATCATCGCATATAAGGGTTATACATTTTTTCTTCATTTAGGGTGGTGGCAGGACCATGGCCGGGATAGACCTTGTAATCGGCTTCCAGCGCCGCCAGCCGTTTCAGAGATTTGGTGATCTCGCTCCAGCTGCCGCCGGGCAGGTCGGTCCTGCCGCAGGAGCTTTGGAACAGGGTATCCCCGCTGAAAATGACATTTTCCGCCATCAGGCACACAGAACCGGGGGTATGTCCGGGGGTGTGGAGCACCCGGAAGGAGATCCCTGCCAGCTCCAGAATATCACCCTCTGTATAGGCGTGGGTAAAATACAGCTCTCCTGCCGTCCACTGCTGGGGCATATGCAGCTCCTCGGAACAGATGTATACCCGGCAGCCGGTAACCTGGGCGATCTCTTTCACGCCGCCTACATGGTCAAAATGACCGTGGGTCAGTAAAATGGCTTCGATCTTTTTTCCCAGCTGTTGGACTTTCAGCAGTACCGTCTCCGGCTCAAACCCGGGGTCGATGACCACGCAGGTATCGCTGTTTTCTCCCCAGACCAGCTATCAGTTGGTCTGGTAAGAACCAAGGGGCATAGCAT
>JAFSFK010000175.1 GCA_017435245.1 Oscillospiraceae bacterium
AACCCCAAGGCCAAAATCATTTTCGTTGGTCTTGAAAGCTCCATGAAGGATGTCACCATCGTGAAGGATCCCTGCAATGAAAGCGGCTCGACACTTCGGTTTATGTTGCCCATCATTGGTGCTTTGGGTGTTGATAGTAAGTTTGTATTGTCTGGGAGGCTCTCTAAGCGTCCCCTGTCTCCTCTTTGGGAGGAGATGGAACGGATGGGCTGTAAGCTTTCCTGGCTCACAGAAAGCATTCTGCGCTGCACTGGCAGGCTTCAGCCGGGAAGGTATATCATCGATGGTGGTGTTTCCAGCCAATTCATTACCGGCTTGCTCTTCGCAATGGCATTGATGGATGAAAAAAGCACACTGACTGTTACCGGCAAGACGGAGTCCGCACCTTATATCAAAATGACACAGGATGCACTGGCCACCTTTGGTGTTTCCTGCGAAAATTACTGCGTTGGTGGCAGCCGTCCTTTTCTCTCCCCTGGCAGCATTTGTGTTGAGGGAGATTGGAGCAATGCCGCTTTTTTCCTTGCCGCCAATACCTTAGGTAATCGACTTATAGTAAATAATTTAAATATGGAGTCCTCACAAGGTGACAAAGTTGTGCTGCACGCCCTGGCACAGCTGAAAGACAACTGTGCTATTTCCGGTGCAAATATCCCGGATCTGATTCCTATACTTTCCGTTGTTGCCGCCGCAAATTGCGGTGCCAGCTTCACGGAAATCGGACGTCTACGCCTAAAGGAGTCTGATCGGGTCAACTCTGTCATTTCCATGCTTATGGCTTTGGGGATTCGTGCAGAAGCAACAGAAACGACACTCACCGTATATCCCGGAAAAATTCGTGGCGGTGTTGTTGATTCTGAAAACGATCACCGAATTGCCATGTCCGCTGCCATTGCCGCAACTGTTGCGGAGGGTCCTGTTACCATCTTAGGTGCGCAGTGCGTAGCCAAATCCTACCCCGCTTTTTGGGATGAATACCGCAGACTAGGAGGTTCCTATGAGCAGTACATACGGAAATAGAATTAAACTATCCATTTTTGGTCAATCCCACGGTCCTGCGATCGGAATGACACTGGATAATGTCCCCGCCGGTCTTCCCGTGGATTTTGAAAAGCTGCAGGAATTCCTGAACCGAAGAGCACCCGGTCAGAACGATATTTCCACCCCACGTCGGGAAGAAGATCGTCCGGAGTTCCTCTCTGGAATTGTAAACGGCTATACTTGCGGAGCTCCCATCGCTGCGGTTATCCACAACACCAACACACGTTCCTCTGACTATGAGGAACTGAAGGATCGTCCTAGGCCCGGACACGCCGATTACACGGCACAAATCAAGTACGCCGGTTACCAGGACGCCGCAGGTGGCGGACATTTCTCTGGCCGTTTAACGGCACCTATGTGCATTGCCGGCGGCTTGTGTAAGCAATGGCTGGAAGCAAAAGGGATCCGTATTGGCGCACACATTGTTTCCATTGCCGGTATCACAGACGAACCGGTTTGTTTGGATTGGGTCCATCCGCAGCTTGATCTGATCAACAAGGACTTCCCCGTATTAAACCCGGAAGCCGGGCAAAAAATGCGTGAAGCCATCGCATCTGCACGCAGCGAGGGCGACAGCGTTGGCGGCTTGATCGAATGTGTTGTCACCGGCCTGCCTGCTGGAATCGGTGATCCGATGTTTGACGGTATGGAAAGCCGCATTGCTCAAATCGTATATGGTATCCCCGCTGTTAAGGGACTGAGTTTTGGAACTGGTTTCTCCGGAAGTTATATGCTTGGCAGTGAGAACAACGATGCCTTTGCCGTTAAAGACGGAAGGATTGTCACTGAAACCAACCATTGCGGCGGTATTCTCGGAGGAATTACCACCGGTATGCCCCTTGTTTTTGAAGTAGCCATCAAACCCACACCGTCCATCTCCAAACAACAGCAGACCATTTCGTTAATGAATATGCAGACCAGGACACTACAAGTAAAGGGTCGCCACGACCCATGTATCGTCCCCAGAGCAGTACCTGTCATAGAGGCCGCAGCTGCCATTGCAATTTTCGATGCCATTATGGCATAACCGGGAGGTATTATCGTGAACATCAACGACTACAGGAATCAGATCGATTCCATTGACGAGAAGCTTGTCAGCCTATTTACCCAGAGAATGGAACTTTCTGCTAAGATCGCAGACTATAAAAAAGAAAACAATCTGCCGATCTATGTTCCGGCCAGAGAACGAGAGATCCTCCAGGATGTGGCACAAAAAGCCGGTCCTGAAATGGCGAACTACACACGGGTGCTGTATTCACTGCTGTTTGAATTGAGCCGGAGTTATCAGAGTAAGCGTAATTGTCAGATCACTCCCCTATACCAAAACATCACGAATTCGATTGAAAATACCCCAAAACTGTTCCCTCAGGCACCAATGGTGGCATGCCAAGGCGTAGAAGGCGCTTACGCTCAAATCGCCTGTGAGCGTATCTTTAAGAATCCGTTCATAATGTACTTTAAAAATTTTGATGGGATTTTTAATGCGATTGAGCAAGGTCTGTGTCAGTACGGAATTCTCCCTATTGAAAATTCCACCGCAGGTTCTGTCAAGAAAGTTTACGATCTGATGATCCGTCATAATTTCTCCATTGTGCGGACATTCCGCTTGAAGATCGACCATAATCTTTTGGCAAATCCCGGCGCACAGCTTTCCGACATCAAAAAGATCTATTCCCACGAGCAGGCTATCAACCAGTGCAATGATTTTCTGAAAAATCATCCTGACGTTCAGGTCATTCCGGTTGAAAACACTGCTGTCGCTGCCCATATGGTAGCCAAGTCCGGTTCTGTGGATGTAGCCGCAATTTCCAGCCATGCCTGTGAGGAATTGTATGGTCTTATCAGTCTGGCTGATTCCATTCAGGACAAAGGCAACAACCGTACACGATTCATTTGCATCAGCAAGAATCTGGAGATCTACCCCGGCTCTGACAAAACCAGCATTATGATGGTTCTCTCCCACAAGCCCGGTGCTCTGTATAAGGTCCTCGCCAGAATGTACACCCTTGGTATCAATGTAATCAAGCTGGAATCCCGCCCCATTCCTGACAGAGATTTTGAATTTATGTTCTACTTTGACCTGGAAACCTCCATCTACTCCGAGGAGTTTGTACAACTGATGTGTGAACTGGACGATCTATGTGAGGAATTTAAGTATTTGGGCAGCTACACAGAGGTGGTTTAATGAAATGCGGACTTTTGGGCGGTAAGCTTGGACACAGCTACTCCCCTCAGATCCATAGTTATCTTGGTGATTACTCTTACGATCTTTATGAAAAGAAGCCAGAGGAACTGGAATCTTTTCTCCTACACGGGGATTTCTCTGGCTTGAATGTAACCATTCCATACAAAAAAGCCGTGATCGCCTACTGTGATGTACTTTCAGAGCGTGCACAAAAACTTAGCGCAGTCAATACAATCGTTCGTAGAGCCGACGGCAGCCTCGTTGGGCATAACACTGACTATTTCGGTTTCTCCTCTATGCTTCAAATGAGTGGTTTGCGGGTAGAAGGCAAAGAGGTTCTGGTGCTGGGAAGCGGCGGTGCGTCTGCTACCGCTGTTGCGGTACTCAAAGAACTGGGTGCTGATGTATTTGTCATCTCCCGCAGCGGCGAACACAACTATCAAAACCTATATTTACACAAAAACGCATCTCTGATCGTAAACTCAACGCCCGTAGGTATGTATCCGAATGTTGGCGTCAGTGCTGTTGACCTCTCACTTTTTTCCCATCTTGAAGGGGTGTTGGATGTTGTGTACAACCCCGCCCGTACACAACTGCTTCTGGATGCGGAAAGCCGTGGTTTGGTTGCAATGAACGGTCTTTGGATGCTGGTTGCACAGGCAAAGGAAAGTGCAGAGTGGTTTACAGGAAGAAAGATCCCCGAAACAATAATCGCCGAGATCCACAGAAAGCTTCGCACACAAATGGAGAACACCATTTTGATCGGTATGCCTGGGTGCGGTAAATCCACCATTGGAAAGCTGGTTTCCCAGATACTGAACAAGCGGTTTGTAGATGCGGATGAAGTCATTGCGAAAACCGCCGGTATGTCAATACCCGAGATTTTTTCAACATCCGGCGAGACAGGCTTCCGTAATATTGAAACACAGGTTCTGCGCCAGCTTGGCATGCAGTCCGGTCTGGTGATTGCCACCGGTGGTGGTTGTGTGACACGGGATGAAAACTACTCACTTCTGCACCAAAACGGAACCATTTACTGGCTGAAGCGTGCAATATCATTTTTACCTACCGACGGCAGACCGCTCTCCCAGAAAAATTCACTGACGCAAATGTATGACATCCGCAAGCCGATGTATCAGAAATTTGCGGATCACATTATCCTCAATAACGACAACGCTGACAATGCCGCCAGCGCCATAGCAGAAAAGGAAATGATATTATGAAGCTCCTTGTCCTGAACGGACCGAACATCAATATGCTGGGAATCCGTGAACCCGGTATTTACGGCACGCAAACCTTTGCCGATCTTTTGTCGCTGATCGAAGACACGGCAAAGGAATACTGCATTCACATTGAGCAGTACCAGTCTAATCACGAGGGCGATCTTGTGGACAAAATTCAAGCTGCATACGGAAAATTCAATGGCATCGTCATTAATCCAGCTGCTTACACCCATACATCTGTTGCAATTTTGGATGCACTGAAAGCCGTGGGAATCCCTGCTGTTGAAGTTCACATATCCAATGTGGATGTCAGAGAAAGCTTCCGCCAAATCTCCTATGCAGGCCTGTACTGCGAGAAAACCATCAAAGGGCAAGGTCTGGACGGCTACCGTCAGGCAATCGCCTACCTGGTTGAAAAATATGCATAATAAAATGCTCCCTAAGGGTCTACCCTTGGGAGCATTTTTTATCTTCTGTATATCATCGTGCAGCTGTTTGTATACACAGAACCGTCAATATACTTTGCATATTCCAAATACTCTTTGAATCCACAGGAACGATGCACAGCAAGGGATTCTGTATTATTCTTGCGGATGTGCGAATAAATCGGAAGCCCTTCAGGTATCACTGCTCCACGGACAACCGATCCCAGCAATTCTTTTGCAAATCCTTTATTTCTGATATCCGAACGGGTCTGCAATGCCTCGATTAAATATCCATCACTATACGGCTCAGCCCGCAAAACGCTGGCATACCCCTTCTCATCCTCACGCACCGCATAAAACGCACCGGGAGCTGTAAAGAAAACATCACGTAAATAATCAAAAAACTCCCAATAGTCTGTATACCCGTCCTTATCATTCAGGTCATATACGGTTGCAAGTCCTTCAAAGTCAATCCCTGAAAAAGAATGAATGATCTTAATCATAGGATCTACCTTGCTTTCGGGTACTCATTGCAGAGTAAACGGTATGGCGGCTCATCCTCTTCGATGGTTGGAAAGCGACCAACAGCGGGATTAAAACGATTATCTGTATTGTCATCATTGCACTGGCTGACTTCGCCCAGCAAAACAGCACCTGTTCCCTCCTCAACTTCGAAGTCGTGATATAAGTACTGCTGAATATGAATGCTCTCCCCCGGCTTCAGTCTAATTTGTGTCCCGGCAGGAACCGTATAGGTTCGACCATCCGTGTGGACCGTAACGTCTGTTATATAATCGATCTGCTCGTCCGGAAGGCTGTTATACACACGAATTAAAACATTTCCCCCGCCACGGTTAATAATATCCTCTGTCTTGTACCAATGAAAATGATTGGGTGCATACTGCCCCTCCTTCAGATAAAGGAGTTTTTCAGCATATACTTTCGGGTATTTTTCAGTCATTGCACGATTACCATTACGTATGGTAATCAGTGAAAAACCAAATCTATCAAAATCTCCCATTCCATAATCCGTAATATCCCAACCCAGCATACATTCCCGGACTTCATCATATTCGTGTCCGATCGTCTCCCACTGTTCGGGTGTAAAGTGGCAGAAAGGCGGTAAATAACACCTGTGTGTATCGCACATAGTCTCCAACTCTTTCAATGCCTTATTGATCTCGGAACGCTTCATCCAAATACACCTCCAACGAAGTATTTTTCTTCATTATTTGAGCTGATAATAGAATGTCAAGTGTTGTGGAAAAACGGTTTGTATTTCCGATATTTCAACAAACATTCCACAAAATTTGAAATATTTCTACCAATCGGATGAAATATACAATCAGTTATTCACAAATTCCACAGGTTTTTCCACAGGTAAAAATTCTAAATCTATCGTAAAAATGCAATAATCACAATAAACATCCGGTAAACCAAAACATTTGATAACAGAATAAATCTGCGGTATATTTGGGTATACACGAATGGCTGCATACACAATATAAGCAATAATTGCAGGAGCATGCAATTGCTCCTGCAATTTCAATTCAGATTGCTTCACCAAGTATAGATTTTGTGGCATAGGCATTCAGCTGCATATCCGCAATATTGTCTGAAAGATACTCGTAGTACGCCTGGGAACCGATCATTGCGGCATTATCGCCGCACAGAGAAAGAGGCGGCATAAACACTTGTGTACCAACTTTTTCTGCCATTTTCAGAATATCTCCACGGATACGGGAATTGGCAGCAACACCACCGGCTACCGCCACCTTATCGTATCCGGTCTGCTGCAGTGCCATTTCCACCCTTGGAACAAGGGTATCCGATACTGCAACACAAAAAGATGCACAAAGGCTGTTGATATCCAGTTCTTCTCCCACCTGCTCAGCATGATGGATCAAATTCAGCGCAGCTGTCTTAAGTCCGGAAAAGCTCATATCATAGGGATTGCTGCCCGGTTTAGAACGAGGAAGAACATACTTGCTGTCATCACCCTGCTGAGCAGCCTTGTCAAGGGCAGCACCACCAGGGTACGGCATCCCCAAGACACGGCCGACCTTATCAAAGCATTCCCCCGCCGCATCATCCAGCGTTGTACCCAGAATCTCCATTTTGGTATAGTCCTGAACGTCCACGATCATCGTATGACCGCCGGAAACCACCAAACATAAAAATGGCGGCTTCAGTTCCGTATATGCCAGATAATTGGAAGCAATATGACCACGGATATGGTGGACCGGAATCAATGGCTTGTCAAGCGCCAAAGCAGCCGCCTTAGCAAAATTGACTCCAACCAGCACCGCACCGATCAACCCCGGTGCATAGGTCACAGCAACTGCGTCAATATCCGAGCGGTTCAAGCCGGTTCTTTCCAGTGCCTGGTCTGCTAATCCATAGATAGCTTCAATGTGCTTACGTGAGGCGATCTCCGGCACGACACCGCCATAAATCCGATGCAGATCCACCTGCGATGCAATGCAGTCTGTCAGGACACATCTGCCGTCCTCAACAATGGCAACTGCGGTCTCATCGCAAGAGGATTCAACAGCAAGAATTTTCATACAGTCAATTCCTTTCTTAGGATCAGCGCATCTTCCTTGGGATTGTGATAGTAATTGGGTCTGCGACCGACCTGAACGAACCCTTTCTTAGTATACAGGGAAATTGCCGGAGCATTGCTCTGCCGAACCTCCAGGGTCAGACAGGAAACATCATTCTTTTGCAAACGGAATACAAGTTGATCGACCAGCGCTTCACCGATCCCCTGTCTGCGATACTCCGGTGCTACGGCCAGATTCATCATATCCGCCCAGCCGAGAACCGTTTGTGAACCAACATATCCCGCAAGGCGGTCCTCGTCCATAGCAACCACCCATAAAGAAAGCGGATTCCTCAATTCGGAACCAATAGAAGCCTCGCTCCAGGGATCCGAAAAGCACTGCTTCTCCAGCTGTGCTATGGGCGTAATGTGGGATTCATTCATCAAAATATATTCCATCATTTTGCCTCATACCAGCTTTTGCCCCACTTCGCTTCAGCTGTCAGAGGGACACGCAGCTTTGCAACCTGCTCCATCTCCCGGCTGACCAGTTCTGCCACCTGAGGCGCAATTTCCTCCGGACATTCAACGATAAGTTCATCGTGGACCTGCAGCAAAAGCTGTGCTTCCGGGAATTCTCTTTTCAAAGCTGCATCCACACGAATCATTGCCAGTTTGATCAAATCTGCAGCTGTTCCCTGAATAGGTGTATTCAATGCAATACGCTCAGCACCCTGCCGGATGTTGAAATTACTGCTCTTCAGATCCGGGATATACCTACGACGACCGTACAAGGTCTGTGTATATCCTGCCGCTCTGGCTTCTTCAACCACCTGCTTCATATACTCACGCACACCGTGGTAGGTCGTAAGGTAGCTGTCAATATACGCTTTAGCCTCATAACGGCTGACACCGATATCATCTGCCAGGGAAAACTCGGAAATACCGTAAACGATTCCAAAGTTAACTGCTTTTGCATGGCGTCGCTGGAGTGCTGTAACTGCACCCGGCTCAACGCCAAATACTTGAGCAGCCGTTACGGTGTGGATATCCAATCCATCTTCAAAGGCACGGCACATCGTTTCGTCCCTGGCAATATGGGCCAAGACACGCAGCTCGATCTGACTGTAGTCCGCATCCACAAGAACGTACCCTGCCTTGGGGATAAACATTCTGCGAATCTCCGCACCAAGGTCGGTGCGAACAGGAATGTTCTGCAAATTGGGTTCTGTGGAGGATAGGCGGCCTGTGGCCGTTACCAGATTCTGGAATGTGGTACGGATCCGACCATCGTCACAAATGACCTTCATCAGGCCATCAGCATAAGTGGACTTTAGCTTCGTCAGCATCCGGTAATCCATAATTGCCGGAATTATGGGATGCTTACTTTTCAGCTTCTCAAGGACATCTGCATTGGTGGAGTATCCGGTTTTGGTTTTCTTTACCGGAGGAAGTCCCAACTTATCAAATAACAGATCCCCCAACTGGCGGGTGGAGTTAATATTAAAAGGTCCATCGGAGTAAGAATAGATCAGCTCCTCGCAGTCAGCGATCCGCTGAGAAAGCATCTGACCAAACTGTTCCAACTGCCCCTTATCAATGGCAACTCCTGCCTTTTCCATCCGGTAGAGCACAAAACACAGTGGAAGCTCCATCTGCATATATAATTCTTCCATACCGTGTTCCGCCAGTTCCTGAGACAAAACATCCCTTAGGTTCCACAGTGCTTCCGCACAGGCGGCAGCATCTCCATCGTCAGCCGTCATACCCAGATAATTGGTCGCCAGCTTGGAAACCGGATAATCCGACTGCGATGGATTCAGATCATAGGCTGCCAAAGCGGTATCAAATACAAACTGACCATGGGGCAGCCCCAGTTCATCAATTTGATGCAACGTGGACTTGATATCGTGACAAATGCCGTCAGTCGAATTCATCAAAAAGGTCAGTAAGCTTTGTGCCTCAAGAGGCGTAACCGTGCAAACGCCATCAGCCCAAGCAACGCCAACAGACCCATCCGGAGCAATATGGAACGCATATCCATCACAACAGCCTGGAATCTCCTGCACTCTGGGCAGCGTTTTTCCAATACTTACAGAAGTGTGCGTCTCCTGTTCCGCACCACGAAGGCCGTACTTGTCGATGAGTTTCACGAACTCAAGCTGCTGGAACAGCTTATAAAGCTCTGGCCGGTTATAGGGCATCACAATCGCATCCTTAGGCTCAAAATCAATGGGAGCCGTACAGCGAATGGTAGCCAGGTCGTAGGAAAGGTAAGCATTGTCCTTGCCAGCTTCCAGCTTTTCACGCAATTTTGGTCGAATGGACGCATCATCTAAGTTCCCGTATACGCCATCTAGGGAACCGAATTTCAACAAAAGCTCCGTTGCTGTCTTAGGACCAACACCGGCAACACCGGGAATATTATCAGAAGAATCGCCCATCAGAGCTTTAAGATCCACCATTTTTGCAGGTTCAAATCCATACTCTTCCCGGAATATCTCTTCATTATAGAGGGTTGCTGTAGTCTGACCGGGCTTGGAGATTACCAGCTTCACGTGGACATTTTCATCGATCAGCTGCAGGCTGTCCCGGTCGCCGGTAACGATCACACACTCCCAGCCATTATTGCTGCAGATCCGGCCAACAGTACCAATGACATCGTCAGCCTCCCATCCCTGACACGCATAGATGGGAATGTTCATTGCCTTTAATACCTGTTTCATTACCGGCATCTGCTGGGCAAGCTCCTCCGGCATACCGTGGCGTGTGGCCTTATAAAGATCATATTTTTCGTGACGGAAGGTTGGACCGTGCAGGTCAAAAGCAACACAAACTGCCTCCGGCTGCTCTTCCTTTTCCATTTTCTCCAGAATATTCAGAAAGCCATAGATGGCATTTGTATAAAGCCCATCACGGGTTGTCAGCGCCCGAACACCATAAAAGGCTCTGTTAATAACACTATTGCCATCAAGAATCAGCAGCTTCATACTTTTCTCCATTTGGTGCCCTGGGGCGTATCAATGATCTCGATGCCACGAGCTTTCAGTTCATCACGGATCCGGTCGGCCTCAGCAAAATTCTTCGCCTTCTTGGCATCGGTACGTGCCTGCACAAGGGCATCGATCTCAGGATCTGCAGAAGCTGCCGCTTCCTCAGCCTGCTTTGCCCGCAGCTTTGCTGCTGCCTCGATAAGATTCAGACTCAACACCTGATCAAAGTCAGCCAATGCAGCAAGCTTTGTTGCACCATTTGTTTTTGCTTTAAGAACATCATATACTGCAGTAACCGCCAGAGAGGTGTTCAAATCACCGTTCAGCGCACCGGCAAACCGCTCCTTAAGCTGTGCAAGGACAGCTTCATCCACCGCACCGTCATTGTCGATGGTCGCAATCTTGGCAATCATCTTATCGTATGCCACCACAGCGTTGTCCAGGTTCTCCCAAGAGAACACCAGATTGCGGCGGTAATGACTCTGCAGACAGAACAGACGGTATGCCATAGGATCATAACCCTTGTTCTCCAGCAGAGAGACAGTCAAAAACTCACCCTTGGACTTACTCATCTTACCGGTATCGGTGTTCAGGTGGTGAACGTGGAACCAGTAGTTACACCACTTATGACCGATATAACTCTCAGTCTGGGCAATCTCATTGGTATGGTGGGGAAAGGCATTGTCGATACCGCCAGCGTGGATATCCAGATCCTCACCCAGGTACTTCATAGAGATGCCGGAGCACTCAATGTGCCAGCCGGGATAGCCTACACCCCAGGGAGAATCCCACTTCAGCGCCTGATCCTCAAACTTAGACTTGGTGAACCACAGCACAAAGTCATTCTTATTGCGCTTATTGGTATCCTCTTCCACGCCTTCACGGACACCGGTCGCCAGATCTTCTTCGTCGTGATCGTTAAAGACATAATACTTTTCCAGCTTGGAGGTATCAAAATACACGTTACCGCCGGCAACATAGGCAAACCCCTTCTCCAGCAGTCCCTCCACCATCTGGATGAACTCGGGGATACAACCGGTAGCAGGCTGGATAATATCCGGCTTCTTGATATTCAGCTTTTCGCAGTCAGCAAAGAAAGCATCGGTGTAGTACTGGGCGATCTCCATAACGGATTTATTTTCACGCTTTGCTCCCTTGAGCATCTTATCCTCGCCGGTGTCAGCATCGGATGCCAGGTGTCCCACATCGGTGATGTTCATTACACGCTTAACATTATAGCCCATATAGCGCAAAGATTTCTCCAGCACGTCCTCCATAATATAGGTGCGAAGATTGCCAATGTGTGCGTAGTGGTACACCGTAGGACCACAGGTGTACATCTTCACCACATCGGGAGAATTGGGCTTGAAAAGCTCTTTCTTATGGGTAGCAGAATTATAAAGATACATACATATTCCTCCATATGTTATTTTAAAATAAAAACGCCTCCTGTGCTAAGGGCACAAGAGGCGGGTCAATCAACTCGCGGTTCCACTCTCATTTATCACTTAAATCAGCTTCGCTCCCGGACGCACTTTCACAGTTTCATCCCCATCCGGGCTTGCAGCCGATGACCCAGACTCTCTAAGGTTAGAAAACAGTTACTCTTTCCGTTCACAGCGATATTCATTTATGGTATTTTACCATTTTACGTTCCCTTTTGTCAAGGTTTACAAAGGTCGAAACAAGAAGAATATTGATAGATTCATTCTTTTGTGCTATATTATATTCATTAATTAATACTCAGGAGGGATTTCACATGAAGAGAATCCTGGCAATTCTTTTGCTGCTTACTGTTTTGACCGGCTGCGTACCCACATACGAGCCTGCTCCCACAGAGCCAGACGTGCCCACCATCCCAGTAACGGAAGCAACAGAACCGGAAACTACGGAGCCGGCAGAAACAGAACCGGAGCCTGTTATGGAGCAGCAGCCGATGGTAGCAGTCAGTGTACCGCATATCATCGATATCGAAACAAAAAACGACACCCTTATTTTCCGTAAAACAACGCAGTCTATGCATTTGACTTTGCGGGACCCGGATGTTGCGGAAAAGATCATCCTTGACTTTCTCAATCGGGTCGATAGACACAGCACCGACGCAGAAAGCGTCCGTCAGGCTGCTGAATCTGACTTCACAGACAATCCTGACTGGATCCCATATTTTTTCGATTTGATTTATAATCCAACACGGGTCGACCACAGCGTTCTGAGTCTGTATGGCGAAGCAGTGTCCTACTCCGGCGGAAATCATCCGATTCCGCTGTGTACGGCTGCCAACTACAACATTGTGACCGGGGATGTTTTGACCCTCGGCAGTATTCTTTATCACATCGATTCCAAAGATGCGCTTGTTGACTTGGTGATCAAGAACCTTGATGCCATTGCCGAGGAAAAATATCTTTTAGACGGTTATGAAGATGCAGTGCGCAAGCGCTTTAACCGGGATGAGAGCTTTGATGAAGACTGGTATTTCACAGATGACAGTCTGTGCTTCTATTTTGCCCCCTATGAGATTGCTCCGTACACCTCCGGCGTCATCGTTGCAGAAATCCCGTACAGCGAGCTGACCGGTATCATTGCGGATGAATTCTTCCCCGCCGAAGAGGACATATCCGAAGGCACCATTGTATCCGCACCTCTGGATAAAGCTGATATGGACCAATTCAGCCAGATTGCAGAGGTCACCATCGACCAAGACGGGGATATGGTATTGCTGTATACTACCGGAGCTGTGAGAAATGTGCGGATCCAGTCCGGCACAGTCAATGCGGATAATGGTGAATTTACGGCTGTCTCCACGATTTTCGGAACCTATACCCTTACCCCCGGCGATGCCATTATGTTGAAGATTGCGATCACAGACACAATGCCGGCTCTTCAGCTTTCCTACGAAAGCGGTGGCGAGCTTCACCATATCATCCTGTCTGAGAGCTTTTTAAACGGTTAAAAAACAGGGCGTGAATTCACGCCCTGTTTTTTTACTCTTCTTCCATACACTCAGCACGATAACGTTCAATTCCAAGCTTCAGAAGCTCCATTGCACGCTCCAGATCTTCCTGCTTCAGCACATAGGCGATTCGAACCTCATTAATTCCGCTACCGGGCGTCTCATAGAAAGGAGCGCCAGGTGCGAACATAACCGTCTCATCATTGTCACGGAAGGTCTCAAGCAACCATCTCTGGAATTTATCTGCATTATCCACGGGCAACTGTGCCATAACATAAAACGCACCCATAGGTTCTTCCACCATAACACCGGGAATATTACGCAGGGCGGTTATAACGGTATCACGGCGACGGCGATACTCTTCCTTACAATCGCTGTAGAATTTCTCATCAACACTATAAAGGGCTGCTGCACCAATCTGGTCGATGGTCGCTACAGACAAACGAGACTGGCAGAACTTCAAAAGCGCCTGCTGCAGTTCCTTATTCTTGGTGATCACACAACCTACACGGGCACCGCAGGCAGAAAACCGTTTGGAAACGGAA
>JAFSFK010000176.1 GCA_017435245.1 Oscillospiraceae bacterium
ATGATTGTGTCGGCTACGCCGACGATTTAAATTATTTTCCGAAGGAAAATACCACAATTTTCAACTTTCAACTTTCAATTTTCAATTCGCTCGTCAGAGCGTTAAATCGGAATTTGAAGGTGTGACGATACCGAGCGTAAATACATCGTTCATTACCGCACCGTGCACGTATTGCCAGCCGGGGCATCCCGGCCGATAAATCGGAATTTGAAGGTGTGACGATACCGAGCGTAAATACATCGTTCATTACCGCACCGTGCACGCATTGCCTGCCGGGGCATCCCGGCCGATAAACCGGAAATTATGTGTTGTTCTTTACAAGCAAACCGACCTGTGGTAAAATCCTAAATATGATTTTTTGACGAAAGGGGGAGCTGCTTTGGTATTCGGCAAGCATATCAACCGCCTGTATCTGCGCTATGCGCCGGCGCTGCTGCTGGGACTTCTGACGCTGGTGGTGGTGGACATTCTGCAGCTGCGCATCCCCAACCTTTATCAGCTGGTCATCAACGGCATCAACGACGGCTATGTGCTTTTGGATGGCGTGCAGACCCCCTTCACCCTGGAGCTTTTGCTGGACAGGATCTGTATGCCGATGGTTGGGATCATCGTGTGTATGGTGGCGGGACGGTTTTTGTGGCGGGTGTGCTTTTTCGGCACCGGCATCCGCATCGAGCGCAATCTCCGGGACCGGATGTTCGACCACGCCAGGACCCTCAGCCAGAGCTATTATCAGACCGAGAAGATCGGAAATCTGATGAGCCTGTTCACCAACGATCTGGATACGGTTCAGGAGTGTATCGGCTGGGGCATCATGATGTTTTTCGATGCGGTGCTGCTGGGCATCCTGGCCATTGCCAAAATGTGGCGGATGGATATGCTTCTGACGGTTCTGGCGCTGATCCCTATGGGACTTCTGCTGGCAGCCTCCGCCCTCATCGGCAAGTATATGATGAAGAAATGGGACGAACGGCAGGAGGCCTTCTCCCGGATGTCGGATTTTTCTCAGGAGAGCTTTACCGGCATCGCCGTGATCAAGGCCTTTGTGAAGGAAGCGGCAGAGCTGATGGCCTTCAAAAAGCTGAACGTGGAAAATGAAAAGGCCAACGTGGCCCATACCCAGGCCTCGGTGCTGCTGCGGGTGCTGGTGACCCTGTTCGTGGAGAGCGTGGTGTGCATCATCCTGGGCTACGGCGGGTATCTTGTGTATAAGGGCCGGTTCAATGCCGGACAGCTGGTGGAGTTCATCGGCTATTTTACCACCATCGTCTGGCCGGTGATGGCGGTGTCGGAGCTGATCGATATGACCTCCCGGGGCAAAGCCTCTCTGCAGCGGATCTCCCGTCTGCTGGAGACCCAGCCGGAGGTGACGGACCGGGAAGCTGCCCGGAGCGCAGATACCCTCCGGGGGGACATTGCATTTAAAAACCTCACCTTCCGTTATCCCGGCGGGGAATTTGACGTGCTGAAAAATATTTCCTTCACTGTCGCTGCCGGTGAGCAGGTGGGCTTGGTGGGCAGGACCGGTGCCGGCAAGACTACCCTGGTGGATCTGCTGCTGCGCACCTATAATGTGCCCGATGGCACGGTGTTTCTGGACGGGCAGGATATCAATTCCCTTAAGATCCACGATGTCCGGAAAAACTGCGCCTACGTGCCTCAGGATAATTTCCTCTTTTCCGATACCATTGCCCAGAACATCGCCTTCGGCACCGCCGGGGATGTGACCCGGGCAGCGGTGCTGGCGGATGTGGACGATAATATCCGGGGCTTCCCCGAGAACTATGAAACCGTCCTGGGGGAGCGGGGCGTGACAGTATCCGGCGGACAGAAGCAGCGGATCTCCATCGCCCGTGCCCTGATGAAGGATGCCCCCATCCTCATTCTGGACGACAGCGTCAGCGCTGTGGATACGAAAACGGAAAAGAGGATTTTAGAGAATCTGCGCCGTACCCGCCGGGGCAAGACCACCATCCTGATCGCCCACCGGATCTCCACGGTGGAGGATATGGATAAGATCCTCTTCATCGACGACGGCGTGCTGCTGGCCTGCGGCACCCACGAAAGGCTGTACGAAACCTGTCCGGAGTACCGGAAAATGGTGGAGCTGCAGCGTCTGGAGGAGGAAGGGGGTGCAGCGGATGCATGAGTATGCCCCCATTTTGATCCTGGGTGCCATCATCGGCACCGTCACCGCTGTGTTTTTGACGGTGTATCTGTGCCTGCAGCGCAAAAAGCAGCTGGAGGTCTTTGACCGGCAGCTGCCGGACAGGGTGGTCATCCGCCGGTTGCTCCGCTACGCCAAGCCCTACTGGGCAAGATTCCTGCTGGCGTTTTTCGTGATGCTGGGCTCCATCGTCTATGACCTGCTGTCGCCCTTGCTGGTGGGCAGCATCGAGAAGCTGGTGGCGGAGCAATTCGAACTGGAGCAGCTGTGGCGTTTGGTGGCAGCCTACGCCGGGATCCTGCTGGTGAGCGTGGTGTGTACCTATCTGCAGGCGGTGATATTGCAAAAGACAGGACAGAAAATACTCTCCGACATCCGTCTGGAGCTGTTTGCCCATATCGAAAGCCTCTCCCACGCCCAGCTGAACAATAACCCGGTGGGCAAGCTGGTGACCCGGGTCACCAACGATACCAATTCCATCTCCTTCCTGTTTACCAATATTCTGGTGACCCTGGCAAAGAATGTGCTGGTGATCCTGGGTGTGCTGGGAGCGATGCTGCTTTTGAATTACGCCCTGACGCTGATGATCTTGTGCTTTGTGCCCTTTTTGGTGCTGTTTACGGTGATCTTCCGGAAGTTCTCCCGGAAGGCCCACCGCCGGGTCAGCGATGCCACGGCGGATGTGAACACCTATCTTTCCGAGCATCTTTCCGGAATGAAGATCATCCAGATCTTCAACCAGGAGGATAATAAAATGGCCGCCTTCCTCCGGCGCAGCCAGGCGATGGAGAAGGCCAAGGTGGGCAGACTCTTTGTATTCGGCATTTTCCGGCCAATGGTCTATATGCTCAATATCAGCTGTGTGCTGTGCCTGTTCTACCTGGGCGGAAAGGGCTATCTGCGGCAGACGGAGTTTCTGGGGCAGACCATCACTGCCAATGTGGTGGTGTCCTTCTATATGTATATCAGCAAATTCTTTAACCCCATCCAGCATTTGGCGGAGCAGTTTGATATGCTCCAGAAGGCCTTTGCCTCGGCGGAGAAGATCTTTGCCATTATGGACCTGCCCCCTGAGGTGGTGGACGAGCCGGACGCCATGGAGCTGGAAAGCATCCGGGGCGAGATCGAGTTTAAGGATGTATGGTTTGCCTATAAGCCGGATGTGTGGGTGCTGAAGGGCGTGTCCTTCAAGGTGGAGGCACGGCAGACGGTGGCCTTTGTAGGCTCCACCGGCTCGGGAAAAACCACCATACTCAGCCTTCTGTGCCGCAATTACGACATCCAGAAGGGACAGATCCTGGTGGACGGCATCGATATCCGCCATATTAAGATCGCATCCCTGCGCCGGCATTTCGGCCAGATGCTCCAGGACGTGTTCCTCTTTGCCGGAGATATCCGCAGCAATATTCTGCTCCACAAGCAGGCTATCACCGATGACGAGGTGATGCAGGCCTGCCGGTATGTCAATGCCGATTCCTTCATCAGTAAGCTTCCCAAGGGCCTTGACGAGCCGGTCCGGGAGCGGGGCAATAATTTCTCTGCCGGTCAGCGGCAGCTGTTGAGCTTTGCCCGGACCATCATCCATAAGCCTTCTGTGATGATCCTGGACGAGGCCACCGCCAATATCGACACGGAAACGGAGCTGCTGATCCAGGACTCTCTGGAGAAGCTGAAGTCCATCGGCACCATGCTCATCGTAGCCCACCGGCTGTCCACCATCCAGCATGCGGATAACATCATCGTGCTGTCCGGCGGAAGGATCGCCGAGCAGGGCACCTATCAGGCGCTGCTGCACCAAAAGGGCCGGTACTACCGGCTGTATACCCTGCAGTTCCATAAGGAGCAGCTGAAGTAAAGCAAAAGGGAGAGCCACCGGCTCTCCCTTTAAAATTCCGATTTAACGCTCTGACGAGCGAATTGAAAATTGAAAGTTGAAAGTTGAAAATTGTTGTATTTTCCTTCGGAAAATAATTTAAATCGTCGGCGTAGCCGACACAATCATTTTCAATTTTCCATTTTCCATTTTCAATTATTATC
>JAFSFK010000177.1 GCA_017435245.1 Oscillospiraceae bacterium
AGGATCCCGTGGGCAAGATCTGGGAGTTGGCCGATCCGGTGGTTTCCCCTGCATACACCCTGGGCCTGGAGGGTACCCCCAATGAGCTGAAGCTGAAGTACCTGGCGGACAACGACTTTGCTGACCTCACCGGCGAAGCCCTCCGGGATGCCATCAAGAACAAGATCCAGCAGAAGGACGGCTCCAGCCTTGTTGGCAACATGGCTGCTCAGGGCACCACCCCCCGCCGTCTGACTGACCTGATCGGTTCTCTGTGCGATCTGACCTCCGGTTCCGGTGATAAGGGCACTCCCATCATCTATATCCAGGGTTATTTCGATAACTACACCACCGAGTAAATTGATACAACAAAAGAGCGAGTCGATTTTCGACTCGCTCTTTTTGTTATGCATTTTCAACTGCCTTCAGTACATCAGCCAAAGCATCGGTATTGACAGTTTCCATCAAACCGCTGTCATAGCTTTCCGCAACCTTGGGGTCGATGGGCAGCCGGGCAAGAACAGGCAGGTTAAAGGCTTCCGCCACCTGGTCCAGCTTACTTTCGCCAAAGACATTGATCTTCTTGCCACAATCAGGGCACTGCAGATAGCTGTAGTTCTCCACAAAGCCCAAAACAGGAATGTGCATCATATTGGCCATCTTCACAGCCTTGGACACGATCATGGAAACCAGATCCTGAGGACTGGTAACAATCACCACGCCATCAATCGGCAGACTCTGGAACACTGTCAGAGGCACGTCGCCGGTTCCGGGAGGCATATCCACAAACAGGTAATCCACATCTTCCCATACAACATCTGTCCAGAACTGCTTCACAGCTCCGGCGATCACAGGACCGCGCCACAGAACGGGGTCAGTGCTGTTATCCAGCAGCAGATTGATGGACATCACCTGGATACCACCACGGGTCATGGCAGGATACAATCCTTCCTCAGTCGCACCACGGCACTCGGTAACGCCAAATGCTGTGGGTGCGGAAGGACCGGTAATATCAGCATCCAGGACGCCCACCCGTTTTCCTGTCCGTGCCATAGCAACTGCCAGCATGGAAGTCACAGTAGACTTACCGACGCCGCCCTTACCGGACACAACAGCGATCACTTTCTTCACGCTGGCATGGGGATTCAGCTTTGCCAGCAAGCTCTCCTGCTTGCGGTCAGCGCAATCACTGCCGCAGGAGGAACAATTACCATTACAGGAACTCATTGTAAATTCGCTCTCCTTATTTTCGATCTTTGGGTATTATAAGACGATTCTAATTCCGTGTCAAGTCTGGGCTGCTTCCCACTGTTCCATCATCTCGAGCAGCAACGTTTCTGCCTCTTCTTTTTCTACAAGGAGCCGGGTCAGCTCCTGATAGTCGGCCGCTGCGGCTTCAACGGCTGCATCCAGCTCAGAAATCGCCTTTTCCTGTTTATCGATCTCCCGCTCCAAGCGTCGAATCAGCTTGTCCGCATCCTTTGTTCCGCCCTTGGGCTTTTCCTTTTTAGGCTTGGGGACAGATATTTCCGGAGCTTTTGCCATTGCCTCATGTTCCAAAATCGAGCGGTATTTGGCATAACCACAACGAAAATCCCGGATGGACTCATCCTCCAAAAGCCAGATTCGCTCGGCAAATTTCTCAATGAAATACCGGTCGTGGGATACAAACAGCAGAACCCCCTCAAACTCCTCAATCGCCGCCTCGATCCATTCCCGGGAGGCGATGTCCAGGTGGTTGGTGGGTTCGTCAAGGATCAGCAAATTGATCTTTTCGTCCATCAGCATACACAGCCGCAGACGGGACTGCTCGCCGCCGGAGAGGGTCCCCACTGTCTTGAACACATCCTCGCCCTGGAACAGAAAGGCACCCAGACGGTCACGAGCTGTCTGTGGCGTGCAGTTCTTTTCATACAGCATTGTGTCGTATAAGCTGCGCTCCGGGTGGTCAAAGTGGATGATCTGGGGCAGATATCCCCATTTCACAGTGGGGCCGAACTGGATCTTTCCCTGACAATCCTCTTCTCCCAGAAGGCACTTGATGAATGTAGACTTACCGGTACCGTTATCTCCCAGCAAAGCGATTCGCTCGCCCCCCTCCACATTCAGCTCCACATTGGAAAAGAGGGTGCGCTCTCCAAAGGATTTTGCCACATTTTTCATTTTAAATACCACATCGCCGGAAAAATCCTTTTCTCCAAAGGTGGCTTTCATCACTTTTTCCGTTTTAGGACGTTCTGTCTTTTTGATCCGTTCCATACGGTGCTGGATGGACATAGCACGGCGGTACAAAGTGCGGTTATTGATGCCCCAGCCCTTCATCCGCTCTACGGTATAGCCAAGCTGCTTTAGCTTCGCCTGTTCCTGCTCATACTGCTTCAACTGCAGATTAAACCTCGCTTGCTTTTCATCCATGTAGAAGGAATAGTTACCGGAATAGAATTCCGCATGACCATCAACGATCTCAATGACCCGCTGAGCGATCCTGTCCAGGAAATAGCGGTCATGGGAAATAGCAAGGACCGTTCCCTTAAAGCTATTGATATAGCCTTCCAGCCACTCCACACTACGCAGGTCCAAGTGGTTGGTAGGTTCGTCCAGCAAAAGGATATCCGTCTTTTCCAGCAGAAGTCTGGCAAGATTCATCCGGGTCTTTTCGCCACCGGACAGGCTGTCAAACAACTGTGATCGCTGCTCCTGCGTAATTCCAAGTCCGTTACAGATCTTATCGACCTCCACGTCCATATCATAGCCACCGCCAGACTGGAAACGGTTAACAAGTGTATCATACTCCCGCAGCTGTTCATCGGTGGAACCCTCTGCCATTTGCCGCTCCAGAACCGTCATTCGCTTCTGGGTGTTCATTAGATCTGCAAAGGCAGTGCGCAGCACGTCCTCAACGGTATAACCCAGAGGAAAAACAGGAATCTGAGAGATCAGACCCAGCTTTTTATGGGGATTGACAAATACCTCACCGGAATCGTAATCCATTTCTCCTGTGAGGATCTTAAAAAGAGTGGTCTTGCCACAGCCGTTACGGCCAAGGATGGCGACCCGCTCCCCCTCCTGGATCTCAAAGCTGAGATCCTCCAGAAGATTCTCACCGATGACAAAAAACTTTGTTAAGTTTTTAACCCCAATATCGATCATTTTATTCTCCGTCAGCAGATGTCAATTCATATACCATCTGCTCCAATGTTTCTAAATCATACAGCAGGTCCAGAGCCTGCAGCAGTGCATTTGCACTCATGTGCTCCGGAAAGTCCAGCTTTTTCAGCAGTGCTTTTCGCTTGGCACTACTGCCGGCACCCCCGGAAAGTCCAAGCTCCACCAGATCCTGCTTGGTGATTCGGTGCGCAGCTGCTTGCACTTCTTCGTTTTCAAAAACAGCGCCAGCTCTGCGAAGGCACTCCAGGATCACTTCCGGGGTCATTCCCTCAACCCCCAGCTTCCCTTCCTTACCGGGAGCGGATTTACGTTTTTCCTTACCGGCAATATCGGGGATATAGGCATGAAGCAAATATTGAGGTGCAATGGCACCCTTCAAATAATTCCGGATCACAAACCCGGCACCGTCGGAATCGGTAAAAACGATCAGCCCTCTGGTACTGGCAACCCTGCGCAGCAAATCCAGCTGTGCCTTATCTTTCAAAATACCAAATCCGTTGGTTTGAAAAATGGGCGCATCCACGATCTGGGACAGGGTATTCTTATCATATCGGCCCTCCACAACGATGGCCTGCCTTATTCTAACCATTCCGTGCCTCCTGGGCAAGCTGCATTACCAGCACTTCCAGAAGCCGTTCAGGGTCATCCAGAGAGGTCTTCATACCCAAATCCGTCTCCATCACCAGCCGTGCTGCCTTGGCGTAGAACGCCGGTGAGAACCGCACAGCCGCAGACATCGTCTTTCTGGCAGCATAATCTCCCAAACCACAAAGGCGCATCAGCTCCCCGGATTGACGGCCATTATCAGACAGGGTTCGTGCAGTACCCATTCGTCGAAAGTGAGCGCCAATGGCACCCAAAATCGCAATGGGTTCCTGCTGCATTTTCAGCAATTGGCGCAGCTTCAGCATTGCCGGACCGTATTCCTTCTGCCCCAAAAGGTCTGTCATCTGGAACACTACCGCATCCAGAACAGGTTCGGTCACTGCATCAATATCACTCTTTACAATTTCATCGGCACCGGAGTAGGCACAGATCTTGCCGATCTCTCCGGCAAGGGCCGTCATCGTACCGCCGGTAATGTCGATCAGGTAGGCACAAAGGTCTGTGCTGATCCGCTTGCCGTTTGCAGCAAAGTGCCGGGTCACCCAAGCGATCAGGTCTCGCTGGCTCTGCTTGGGAAACTCAACGATAGCGCCATGCTTCTGCACTGCATCCCAGAGCTTTTTCAGCCGCTTATCCGGCTTCCACGGCGTAGTTTCATAGGTAAATACTACCGTGCAGTAATCCGGGATATCTGAAAGAATATCGATCATCTTCTCCCGATCCGATTCGGGCATTTTAAAAATGTCGATCTCATCCACCCAAACAAAGGTAGTTTCCGACATCATCGGCAGATTCTCCACTGCATCGGCAAAGCTGCGAATATCGAAATTCTCAACTGTCAGTTTATGGGAATTGAAAGACTCTGTCAGTTCATCCGTAAGAAGCTTGCGCAGCTGCTCCAAATAGTGGTGCAGCAGAAAGACTTCCTCACCGTGGAAAAAATACAATCTTCCCGGCGTTTTCTGCCGAAGATCCATTTTCAGTTCCTGCAGACGATCTGTCTGCATCTCATTTTTCTTTGCCACGGTATTCACCCCCGAATCACGATGTCTCCCAGTATGTCAGTACGCAGTATTTGACAGCCAAGCAGCTCCAGTCTGCTTAGAACCTGCTGGCTTGGATGGCCATAATGATTATCCCTTCCAACGGATATCACAGCCACTTCCGGCTTTGTTTCATACAGCAATTCCAGGCAGGTCGAGCTTCGGGATCCGTGATGCCCAATAACAAGCACCTCCAGATCCGGAAGATCCGTCTGCTGCAAAAGAGCCCGTTCTCCTGCCGCACTGCGGTCTCCGGTTATCAGTATATCACAATTTTCCGGCTGAAACAAGATGCACAGACCGCTTTCGCTGTCAGCACCACCCGCTTTTCCACAATGCAATGTGATTTTCCCATTCTCCAGAACACGATTCTCTTCCGGCAGAATCCATTCAATCTTCTCGCTCCATTTCGCCATAAGCAAATCCCGTTCAAAACCAGCATCGTCCAGATCGGGCAGGTAGACTCGTTCTGTCGGAATACGTGACAGCAGTTCATCTGCACCACCGGCGTGATCCAAATCATAGTGCGTAAGGATCAATCCGTCCAGACGGGTAACACCTTGGGACAACAGTGTATGTACCGCCAGGTCAGCCGCATCCAGAGAATTGTCTCCACCACAGTCCACCACATAGTGCTTACCATCCGCCTGCAGCAAAATGCACTGTCCCTGTCCAACATCCAGAACCGTCATACGGTAATCATCCAATCTTGGCTCCAACCAGGAAAACCCGACCGCAACGCACAGTCCGGCCACCAGGCATCCGGCTAGAATGCCCGGTTTTTTCCCTTTCAGCAGCAAGTATACACCTGTCACGGCATAACACATAACCAGCCAAATCAGGACATATACACTTCGAACATATACTGCCGCCAAAGGAAATGATGCCATCCATTTGGAGATCAGCAAAACATAGCGGGCAAGCCAGGATGCGAGCCATGCAATTCCGTTCCCAAGTGGCATCCAAATTGCCCCTGCAACACAGGCAGCCATAATTCCGCAAAACAAGACCGTAACCACCGATAATGTCAGCAAATTTGTCACAATACCGATCAGGCTTACTGTCCCAAAATACAAGGCACTTAAAGGTGTGGTGATCACCATTGCACTGAGCGTGACCGAAACCGAACCTACAAAGGTGCGGGTAAGCCGTGCCTTCAGGGACTTTCCCTTTGCCGGTCCCAGCTTTGTTCTGTGTAAAAGAAAGCCGCTGATCCTCTCAGAGAAAGCCAGAATGCCCACCATACACCCTACCGACAGCTGAAAACTGACCGAGGTTACTGTCAGCGGATTCACGGCAAGCATCACCAGAACAGAAAAACTCAACGCTGTGGGAGCGTCATATTCCTTACGCACCACCATCGATAGCAGCATCATCCCCTGCATAATACAAGCTCGAACCACGGAAGGCGTAAATCCCGCCAGCGCAGCAAACATCACAAGCATAGAAAATCCCACTACCGGAGTCAGTATCCGCCGGTAACCGATCAGTGCAAACATTACTGCGTACAGAATGGATACGTGAAGTCCGGAAACAGCGATGATATGCCGAATGCCACTGACGGACAGCTGCGCACTGTCCTCATAGCTTAGAAGGCTGCTGTCACCCAGCAGCAGAGCACGGGCAAACCCAAGGGTATCCTGCGGAAAAATTTTATCCAGAATATTCGTGATAATTCTGCGAAGGACCGCAGGAAAGTATTGCAATGGCACCTCTTCTGCCGGATGGACCCGTGCATCCTCCTTAAAATATCCCAGCAGGAAAATTCCCTTTCCCTGATGATAGGTGGTCGCATCCACTCCGCCAGCAGCAGTATAACGCAGCCGAAGATCTCCGCTTACCCGATCACCGGGAGCAAGAACACAATCCTGATATAAATAGATCCGGATGCGATATGTGTTTCCACTTATCTTTAAATTACCATCGGCAGCCACGCCGTAATCCGTATCATAACTGTAATCCGATATTTCTACAGAAGCTTCGATCACTTGTCCATCAAGATCCCTTGCCGGGGTAAGATAACATACATCAATAAGAAAGAACCAGGAAAACGACACTGCAGCACCAAGAAGGACTATCACAACCGCCTTAGCTGCCTTATTCTTGAAAAGTATCCCACAGGCAAAACCCACAAGAGCAATTGCCGCCAACAGCAGCAGCCACCCCCCGCTCACAAGGTAGGCACCTACCGCACAGGCTGCGGTAAAACCAATCGTGAAGTACATTAATTTTCTCACACGATCTCACCTTCTTTCCCGCAGAAAGGGCGCTACCGATTGGTAGCGCCCTAACGTATTTTTAACCCAGCTTAGAGGTCACAAAGTTGTCCACAAGCGCCAGAGCATCATCAACCTTAGTGGCATCCTTGCCGCCGCCCATTGCGGAGTCCGGCTTGCCGCCGCCGCTGCCGCCGCAGCAGGTACAAACCAGCTTCACCAGATCACCGGCCTTCATGCCCTTAGCCACAGCCTCTTTACCGCAGACTGCCAGGAAGGTGATCTTCTCACCTGCCACAGAGGACAAAACCGCAACCACATTGGGATCCTTGTCACGGAGAGTATCGCCCATCTGGCGCAGCTTGCCGGCATCGGCACCGGCAACGCTGGCAGTGATCACGTGCAGGTCGCCCACATTTCTTGCACCGAACAGGAAGCGATCCACTTCACCGGCAGTTTCCCGAGCCTTAAAGGCTTCGATTGCCTTCTTCAGATTCTTGATCTCCTCCACCTGGCTCTCCAGCTTATTCGCCAGCTCAGAGGGCTTGGTCTTCAGAACGGCACAGGCATCGTAAACACGCTGACGAGCCAGTTCCATTTCAGCAAGGCAAGCCTTACCGGTCACAGCCTCGATGCGGCGGACACCGGAAGCCACGCTGCCTTCGCTCTCAATACGGAAGGGGCCGACCTTAGCAGTATTATCAAGATGAGTACCGCCGCACAGCTCGATGGAGTAGCCGCCCATATTGACAACACGGACAGTATCGCCGTACTTTTCACTGAACAGTGCCATAGCGCCCATAGCCTTAGCTTCGTCGATGGGCATCTCCCGCACATCAATGGGATAACCCTCGAACACGGCAGACTGAACAATGGCATCGATCTTCGCCATTTCCTCAGCGGTAACCGCAGAGTAGTGGGTAAAGTCAAAACGCAGACGGTCAGGCTCTACCAGAGAACCTGCCTGATGCACGTGCTCACCCAGTACGGAAGTCAGTGCCTTCTGCAGCAGGTGGGTTGCGGAGTGGGCACGCATAATTGCCTTGCGGCGCTCCACATCGATGGATGCGCAAACCACATCCTCGGTCTTGATGGTACCGGCGATCATCTTACCGCTGTGCAGGTACTTTCCGCCCTTGTCCTTCTGAACATTGGTGACCTCAAACCGGCTGTCGCCAATCAGGATCACACCGTGATCAGCCACCTGGCCGCCCATTTCTGCGTAGAAGGGAGTCTTGTCCAGAACGATAATACCCTCTTCGCTGCCAGTAATGGAGCCGGTAACCTCTTCACCGACGCAAACTGCCAGAACCTTAGCCTCACACACATTGGTGTGGTAACCAACGAAGTTGGTGGGAGTGGTGTCCAGACCCAGGTCGATACCTGCCCAGCCCAAATCGCCCAGAGCCTTACGGGCCTC
>JAFSFK010000178.1 GCA_017435245.1 Oscillospiraceae bacterium
CCTAAAGGGGGCTGTCGAAAATCTCTGATTTGCGACTGGGGGATTCGCAGTAATCGGTATCAGTATACGATGGTGTTCTGCAAATTCGTTCAGTATCCCCCCGTCAGCGCTATGCGCTGCCACCCCCCTTTAGGCAAGGGGGGCTTCGGATCCTACGCCTAACCTTCTGCTCGCTAAACCGGAATTTATCGGTGGTTTAACCCTTTGGGAATTTGTTCATAATTCCTTTATAGACATTTCCGGCAAAAACTGGTATGATAGAGCCATTCTATCTGGGAGTTGAGTTTATTGAGAAATCTTCGGAATCGGTTCGAACGGTTCTGCTACCGTAACCGCAGCAAGGGTATTCCAAATCTGATGCTGTACATCACCCTGGGCAGTGCCCTAGTTTACCTGATGAGTATGTTTAAAGGGACTTATGCGCTCTACGACATCCTCTACTTTGACCGGGCATTGATCCTCCAGGGACAGGTCTGGCGGCTGTTTACCTATGTATTCACTTACGACGCAGGCAACATTCTCCTCACCGCCGTAGGCCTTCTTTGCTACTTCTCTCTGGGCAGGGCAATGGAAAATATCTGGGGCACGCTGCGCTTCAACCTGTTCTACCTTACCGGCATCATACTGATGGATATTTACGCAATGCTCTTCCCCTACGGCTGGGCAGATGTTTCCTATCTGAATATGAGTCTGTTTTTGGGTTACGCCACATTGTATCCCGATGCCCATTTTCTGCTGTTTTTCATCATTCCGGTGCGGGCATGGATCTTTGCGGTGATCGATCTGGCCCTGACCATTTACAACGTAATTATGCTTTCCAGTGTGGGCCTGTTCCCCTTCAGCCTGTTCCCGCTGGTTGCCATCGCCAACTACTTCCTGTTCTTTGGCAAGGATGTGCTGAACGTGATCCCTATGAGCTGGCGTGTCAACGCCCGGCGGCTGTTCAAGAAAAAGCCCAAAGCCAAGAAAGCCACCGGCACCATTCCCTTTTCCGGCTCTTACCAGGCAAGCGCCGCCACTGTCAAGGTTCCTTACACCCACCGATGCACCATCTGCGGACGCACGGATGTGAGCCATCCGAATCTGGAGTTCCGCTACTGCTCCCGGTGCAACGGCTACCACTGCTACTGCGAGGATCATATCAGCAACCACAAACACATTGAGTAAAAAAGGAACGGCTTACGCCGTTCCTTTTCTTTTATATAAGCAAATATCGTAGGCAATGCCATCTTCCTCACCGGATTGGAGAGTTTCTCGCAATTCCCAGTCAGGGTCTTCGTCCAGATTATGGAAGAACGTGTCAGATTCCGGTGTAGCGTGTACTTTTGTAATATAGGCCGTGTCGCACATAGGAAGCATCTGGCGGTAGATGCTGCCGCCGCCGATGACCATAGCACGCTGGGCAGTCTTAGCAAGCTCCGCAGCCTCTTCCGGGCTTTTACACACCGTAAAGCCGGGGATCTGCCCCCCCTTACGGGTCAGCGCCACATTCACTCTGCCGGGCAGAGGCTGTTTTCCCGGGAAATCTTCAATGGTACGCCTGCCCACAATGACCATCGCACCCTTTGTTGCCTGCCGGAAAAATTTCCGGTCAGCGCTCAGCGCCACAGGCTGGGTGCCATCCTTGCCGATGCCCCAGTCGTCATATACTGCAACGATCAGTTCCATAGGTCACCTCAGATTGCCATGGGGATGTCAAACTCACAGGGATGGAACTGGTAACCTTCCACCTTGAAGCTGTCCTTGGTGAACTGGTAGAAATCGGTGACAGAGGGATCCAGGGTCACCTTGGGAGCGGCAAAGCCTTCCTTCTCCAGCATCGCCTTCACAGCAGGAATATGGCGATCATAGATATGGCAGTCGGCGATCACGTGAACCAACTCACCGGCCTCAAGACCGGATGCCTGTGCCATCATCATCAGCAGCATAGAATACTGCACAACATTCCAGTTGTTGGCGGTGAGCATATCCTGGCTGCGCTGATTGAGGATGCCGTTGAGGGTATTGCCGCTGACATTGAAGGTCATGGAATAGGCGCAGGGGTACAGGTTCATCTCGTGCAGATCCTGGAAATTATAGATATTTGTCAAAATACGGCGGGATGCGGGGTTGTGTTTCAGATCGTACAGCACCCGATCCACCTGATCCATAGGCTCCTGACCCTTATTGAACTGATACTTCACACCCAGCTGATAGCCGTAAGCCTTGCCGATGGTACCTTCCGCATCCGCCCACTCATCCCAGACGTGGCTGCCCAGTTCACTGACACGATTGGACTTTTTCTGCCAGATCCACAGCAGCTCGTCCAGGGCGGACTTCCAGTAAGTGCGGCGCAGAGTCATCAGAGGGAACTCCTCTTTCAGATTATAGCGGTTCACAACGCCAAACTTCTTCACGGTATGGGCGGGCGTACCGTCAGCCCAACGGGGACGTACCTCAAGATCGGTATCATAGAAACCGTTTTCCAAAATATCCAGACACGTCTGGCGATAGATCTCGTCTGCTCTGCTCATAGCCATTCCTCCAAAAGGTTTTTGTCCATTGTAGCATACACTACCCCGGATTTCAACAGAAATCGCCATCACATTTTCGTTGGAATTTACAAACTGTTTATTGTAATTGTTTTTCTCTTTTACTATAATAAAAATATATTGCCATTTCATTGTAAGATTCAGGAGAATGCTTATGGATAAAGGAAAAACAACTAACCGTTTTTTTGAGAAACTGGCTATTTTTATTGTGGATAAGCGGCAGTTTTTCTTTCTGCTGTATGTATTTGGCATTATTTTCAGTCTGTTTTCCATGAACTGGGTAGAGGTGGAAAACGATGTGACCACGTACCTGCCCGAGCAGACGGAGACCCGGCAGGGTCTGGTGGCAATGAACGAGAATTTCGTCACCACCGGTATGGCCCGGGTGATGGTCAGCAATGTTACATATGGTACCGCCCAAACGCTGTACGAGCAGCTGCAGACGGTGGAAGGCATTACAATGGTCACCTTCGACGATACCGCTGACCACTATAAGAATGCCGCTGCCCTGTACGATGTGAATTTCGCAGGCGGTCCCAACGATGAATCCACGTTGCGGTCCTTGGAGGATATCCGGCGGATCCTGTCCGATTATGATACTTCCATTGATACCACCGTAGGCTATGACCAGAACGCTATGCTCCGCTCGGAGATGGCAACGATTTTGGTGGTAGCGGTGGTGATCATCCTCATCGTGCTGACCCTGACCTCCCAGTCCTATGCGGAAGTCCCTGTACTGATCATCACCTTTGGCGTTGCGGCACTTTTAAATATGGGCACCAACTTCCTGTGCGGCAAGATCAGCTTTATTTCCGACTCCATTGCCGTGGTGCTGCAGCTGGCTCTGGCAGTGGACTACGCCATCATCCTGTGCCACCGCTTCACCGACGAGCATCAAACCAAGGCTGCCCGGGAAGCCTGCATTGCGGCATTAAGCAAGGCCATCCCAGAGATCTCTGCTTCCTCCCTGACCACCATCGGCGGCTTGCTGGCGCTGGGCTTTATGGAATTTGCCATCGGTATGGATATGGCGGTGGTTTTGATCAAGTCCATAATTCTAAGCCTGTTCACTGTCTTCACCCTAATGCCCGGTCTTCTGGTGCTGTTCTGCCCGCTGATGGATAAGACCCGGCACAAAAAGCTGCTGCCCGATATCAGCTTCCTGGGCAGATTCGCAGTCAAGACCCGTCGGGTACTGCCCTTTGTTTTCCTGGCTGTACTGATCGGTGCATTCGTGCTTTCCAGTATGTGTCCCTATGCCTACAGCTTCACCGACCTGAAAACCGCAAAAATGACCGAGCAGCAGGTAGCCTATTTCAAGATCAAGGATACCTTTGGCACCAGCAATATGGCTGCGGTGGTGGTCCCCAGCGGTAACTATGAGGCCGAAGCCGCCATTCTGGATGAACTGAGCCAATGCCCGGAGGTCAAAAGCACTATGGGTCTTTCCGGCATTGAAGCTATGGACGGCTACACCCTGACCGATGCCCTGAACCCCCGGGAGCTTTCAGAGCTGATCGGTCTTGACTATGAGGTAGCACAGGCCCTGTACTCCGTATACGCCGCCGAACAGACTCAATACGGTCAGTTGATCTCCGGCATCGATGAGTACGAGATCCCTCTGTTTGACCTGTTCCTCTTCCTAAAGGATCAGCTGGACACCTACAACATCGTTCTGGAGGACGAGGGTATGGGTTCCCTGACCGAGATGTTTGATCAGCTGGAAACCGCCCAAGCCCAGATGCAGAGCGACCGTTACAGCCGTATGGTGGTATACCTGAACCTGCCGGAGGAAAGCGACGAGACCTTTGATTTCCTTGGTAAAATGCGCAATATCATCGGCAAGTATTATGCGGATGATTATTATATCGTGGGCAATTCCACCAGCTCCCGGGATCTGTCCGCCTCCTTTGTGGAGGACAACCTGATGATCTCCATTCTGTCTGCCCTGTTCGTGATCCTGGTACTGCTGTTCACCTTCCGGTCGGTGGGTCTGCCGATCCTGCTGATCGTAGTAATCCAGGGCAGTATCTGGATCAACTTCTCCTTCCCGGTGCTGATGGATCAGCCCCTGTATTTTCTGGGATACCTTATCGTCAACGCCATTATGATGGGTGCCAATATCGACTACGCCATCGTCATTTCCAGCCACTATCAGGAGTACAAGGCAGCGATGCCCCATAAGCAGGCCATCGTCCACGCCCTCAATTCCGCCTTCCCAACCGTGTTCACCTCCGGCAGTATGATGGCATCGGCAGGACTGCTTATCGGCAATATGTCCGCCCAGCCGGTGGTTTCCATTATGGGCAACTGTCTGGGACGTGGTACCATCATTTCCATTATTCTGGTCCTGTGTGTACTGCCCTCCATTCTGGTGCTGGGCGACTCCATCATTGAGCGTACCCGCTTCAGAATGAAGCCCATTGTAAAGGTAAATGCCCAAAAAGCCAGCGGCACAGTCCGTGTTCAGGGCCACATCCGGGGTTATATTTCCGGTATGGTGGATGCGGATTTCGACGGTGTCCTTCACGGACAGCTGAACGCCAATATTTCCACCGACACCACGCTCACCCAGGAAGGAGCTGAAGACAATGGGTAAAAGACTGTTTTGCTATTTTCTGTGCTTGCTTTTCCTTTTGACAGTCCCCTTCTGTGTCCTTGCCACCGAGGAAGAAACCCTTCCCCCGGAGCCGCAGGTCACTGAGATCTCCATCTCCACCCCGGAGGAATTTCTTGCCTTTGCGGAAAACTGCCGGCTGGACAGCTACAGCGAGCACCTGGCCGTCACACTGACAGCGGATCTGGAGCTCACCGGTACCGATTTTTCCGGTGTCCCCATTTTTTGCGGCAGCTTTGACGGCGCCGGTCATACCATCAGCTACAGCGTCACCAAGGATGGTTCCGTACAGGGTCTGTTCCGCTATCTCACTTCCACCGCCGTGATCAGGGATCTTCACCTGAAGGCAGCGCTTCATCCCGGCGGCAGCCGGAGTATGATCGGTGCCTTGGCCGGCGAGAACGCCGGAGTTATCCGTAATTGCAGCGTTTCCGGCAATGTTCAGGGCGGCGACAGCGTCGGTGGTATTGCAGGCGTAAATACCGTTACCGGAATCATCGACGGCTGCGAAAGCGGGGGGTCTATCCACGGCAACCACTTTGTCGGCGGCATTGCAGGCCAGAACCGAGGCGTTATCCGCAATTGCCGGAACACCGCAGCAGTAAACACCACCCCCCAGCAAAACACCGTGGAGCTTTCCGATATCACCATCGAAAGCATCACCGCCTCCGAATCCTCCAGCACCACCACCGATATCGGCGGCATTGCCGGCGTATCCTCCGGTGTGATCCGCCGCTGCACCAACCGGGCCGATGTGGGCTACCGGCAGATGGGTTACAATGTAGGCGGCATTGCCGGCACCCAGTCCGGCTATATCGCAGACTGCGAAAACTACGGCAATATCTCCGGCCGTAAGGAAGTAGGCGGCATCGCCGGTCAAATGGAGCCTGCCGCCAAGATCGAATACTCCATCGATACCCTGCAGATCCTGGAGCAGCAGCTGGATACGATGTCCGGACTTACCGCCGCCGCTACTGCCAACGCCCAGGCTGGTGCCGGCAGTATCGCCAATCAGCTGGCAGGTCTGAAAGGTCAGGTGACCAATGCCCAGGAGGCCATCGAGCAGCTGATCCCCTCTGTGGATCCGGAAAATCCCGACGATCCTGTGGATGTCCCGGATATGGATTCTCTTATGGCGGCGCAGTCCGCCCTCAGCGGCGCAATGAGCGGAATGCAGAATAACCTTAACGGCATTGCCTCCACCGCCCAGGGGATGGCCTACACCCTCTCCCGGGACATGAAGGCAATCACCAATCAAATGGATGCTATGAGCCAAACCATCAACTCCGCCTCGGAGGGATTGGGCGGCTCGATCACCGATGTTTCCGATGCCGATACCGATGCCGACATTTCCGGCAAGATCGCATACAGCGATAATTTCGGCTCTATCCAGGCGGATATGAATGCCGGCGGCATTGCCGGTGCGATGTCCCCGGAGAATGATCTGGATATTCAGGACGATCTGGATATTCTGGGGGAAGCATCCCTGAATTTTGAAAGTGAGCTGCGGGCCGTCATCCTTGGCTGTGAAAACTCCGGCGATATCCGTGTCAACAAGCAAAACGGCGGCGGTGTTGTCGGTCTAATGGCAATGGGTCTTGTGAAAAACGCAGTCAACGTAGGTCCGGTCAACGGCGAAGATGCCGACTATACCGGCGGTATCGCCGGGCAAAGCCGGGGTTATATCCGCTCCTGCTATGCAAAATCCAGCGTTTCCGGCAGCAGTTTCGTAGGCGGTATCGCCGGCAGCGGCAGCACCGTTTCCGATTGCCGGGCAATGACACAGCTCACCGGCACCGAACGTCTTGGCGGACTTCTGGGTTCATGCGAAAACCGGGATGCCGTCACCGGCAACTACTATGCGGCAGCTGATAAAGATCCCGGTGCCATCGATTCTGTCAGCTACCTTAGCGCAGGACAGTGTCTGGATCTGGATGCTTTCTTGGCGCTTGAGAATCTTCCCGCAATTTTCCGCAACATCACGGTCACATTCCGCTTCGAGGAAGGCTCCGTCCTCAGGACCGTGCCTCTGGGCAAATCCCTTGATCCCGAAGACATCCCGGAGCTCCCGGAAAAGGAGGGCTATTTGGCATCCTGGGATGGTCTGCAGGAGGATGCGCTTGTTTTTGACCACACCGTTACGGCCGTCTATACTCCTTATGAAACGGTGATCGCATTTAATTTCATCAATGACCTAGACCATCCCGTTCTGCTGGCGCAAGGCTCATTCCCCCCGGGAACTACCCTGTCTTTGACGGAGCTTGACCAACAGCCGGAAACCCAAAAGCGGCAAAAAGTTTTGTCCTGCTACCGTTTCACCATTGATGGGCCGCAGGCAATGGTACTTCGCTACCAATATGAGCTTCCCAATTCCGGCAGCCATCAGATCCTGGTGCGCACCGCCGGCACTTGGAAAACTGCGGATTTCACCACAGACGGCAGTTATCTGGTATTTCCCGTGGATGCGGATGCGGATGCCTTTTGTCTGGTGGAAACTGCCCCGAACTATCTTCTCAGCGGCGGCATCGCTCTGCTGATCCTGATGAGTTTGAGTATCACGCTGATCCTGCGAAAGCGCAGGCATAAATAAGGGAAG
>JAFSFK010000179.1 GCA_017435245.1 Oscillospiraceae bacterium
AAGGCTCCCTTGCCTAAAGGGAGCTGGCAAAAATCTTTGATTTTTGACTGAGGGATTCGCAGCAATCGGCATCAGTATACGATAGATTTAGGCGAATTCGTACAATATCCCCCCGTCAGTGCTTACGCACTGCCACCCCCCCTTTAGGCAAGGGGGGCGTTGGATTGTACGCCTAACCTTCTGCTCGATAAATCGGAATTTGACAAATAAAATCTCCCCGCCCGGAGGGGCGGGGAGATTCGGTCATTCACCGTAGTCGTTGGGAATGGGGGTAATGATCGGTGTTCCGTCGGGATTCAGCAAGGGCGTCAGTCCGCCGGCATAGCCGGAGGAAATAAACAGGTAGTTCACGCCGGTCTTTTTATCCACGAAGATCATTTCACTGCCCAGATTCTCCGAATGGGTCTTAATGAACCGTTCTTCTTTTTTAGCCATAGTTATTCCTTAACACCCTCGACCAAGCCGTTTGCCATACCCACAAGACCCTGCATTTCGCTGGGGATGATGATCTTGGTTGCCTTACCGTCGGCAACCTTTTCCATGGCCTGGATGGCCTTGAGCTTTACCACCTGCTCATTGGGTGCCTTTTCGTTGAGCATTTCCAGAGAATCCGCCAGCGCCTGCTGCACCAGACGGATGGCCTGAGCCTCACCGTTTGCCTTCAGAATGGCAGCTTCCTTCTCCGCCTCAGCCTTCAAAATGGCTGCCTGCTTTTCTGCGTCTGCTCGAAGAATTGCGGATTCCCGCTCACCTTCGGCGATGAGAATCGCAGACTTTTTCTGGCCTTCTGCCTGCAGGATTGCCTGACGGCGGTCACGCTCCGCCTTCATCTGCTTCTCCATGGAGGACTGGATGTCCTGGGGAGGCAGGATGTTTTTCAGCTCCACCCGGTTGACCTTGATGCCCCAGGGGTCGGTAGCCTCGTCCAGAATGGCACGCATCTTGGTATTGATGATGTCGCGGGAGGTCAAGGTCTGATCCAGCTCCAGATCGCCGATGATATTACGCAGAGTGGTAGCGGTCAGGGTCTCCATTGCTGTCATGGGCTTTTCCACACCATAGGTGTAGAGCTTGGGGTCAGTGATCTGGAAATACACCACAGTATCGATCTGCATTGTGACATTATCCTTGGTAATCACCGGCTGAGGGGGATAGTCCAGCACCTGCTCCTTCAGGCTTACCCGGCGGGCGATCTTGTCAATAAAGGGAACTTTGAAGTGGGGACCCACACCCCAAACGGTGTGGAAAGCGCCCAGACGTTCAATTACGTATGCCCGGGACTGCTGGACAAAGATAATTCCGGAAATAACGATAATCAGTACCAGCACGATCAGTGCTCCTATAATCCAACCCATAAATTTTACCTCCTAAAATTATTATACAGTTTCTTTTACTTCCGTGGCGGTGACGAAGACTTTTACGCCCTCGATCCGATCCACCCGAACCAGAGTGCCTTCTTCCAGTATCTGGCCGGCGGTGCTTCTGGCTGTCCACTCCATCGCCCCCAGCTTTACCTGACCGGCAGCATGGATGTTATCGATCCGGGCGGTAACGATGCCGGTGGAGCCGATAACACTGTCCACATTGGTTTTTACCAGCCTGGGCTTGATGTGCTTGCGCAGCAGCGGCCTCAGCGCCAACAGAAGACCAATGGCTACCACAAGGAACAGCACGCTCTGGAGCCAAATGGGTGCCCCCAGCAGACTTGCAATGATGGCTACAGCGGCACCGACGGCAAACCAGCCGGAAACCAGGGTCACGGTATTGGCCTCCACCAAAAGGAACACGATGAGAAGTATAAACCAAACGATTGCAGCCCAATTCATAAAAATGACCTCCTTCCGTTTCCATTGGGATGTTTTGTTTGTACCAATAGCATAGCAGAAACCGGGGTAAAGGTCAATTGACGAATTGTTAAAAAACAGACCTTTTGACTTGTAAAAGTTGCGAATTTCTATTCGATTATCAAGAAAATCAAATTTTATTACAAATTTTAAGTTTCTTTTTCCTGTTTTTCCCTGAAATACAGTTGTTTTTTTATAAAAAGTTGGAACAGGCAGAAAAAAGCTTTTGGGCAAAGAAAAGGGTCTTTTGGAAATCGAACCGTTGTTTTCGGTAAAAACGCAACTTTTATTTTATATAGAAACGGGTTTTTGTATAATTTTTTCGTTATCTTTCAAATTATCTAAAAATATTTCCGTATCCCAATAAATTCCGGTTTATCGAGCAGTTTGTTATCGCACCAAAGGCTTCCCCTTGAGGGGAAGGCTTAGATCGTGCGTTTTTTGAACAGCCCGATAAATCGGAATTTGTTTTAATTTTCGAAAAACGGTTGCGAAGGCTGAAAAGGTGATGTATAATTAAACTGTAAAAAAATGGGCTATGCCCAAAATAAACGGAGGAATGTCATTATGTTTAACGCAATGATTGAAGTGCTGAAGGCCAATCCCCGGAAGATCGTCTTCACCGAGGGCCACGACGCACGTATCCTGGAAGCAACTGCTCGCCTGGTAGAGGGCGGTTTCCTGACTCCTATCCTCATTGGTAATGTGGACGAGGTCAAGGCAAACGCTGCTAAGGGTGGCTTTAACATCGAAGGCGTAGAGATCATCGACCCCCTAACCTACGAAGGTATGGACGAGATGGTTGCCAAGATGGTGGAGCTGCGCAAGGGCAAGATGTCCGCTGAGGACTGCAAGGCTGCTCTTTCTAAGGGCAACTACTTCGGCACTATGCTGGTGAAGATGGGCCTGGCTGACTCCCTGCTGGGCGGCGCAACCTACTCCACCGCTGATACCGTCCGTCCCGCTCTGCAGCTGGTGAAGACCAAGAAGGGTGTGAACCTGGTCTCCTCCTGCTTCATCATGGTCCGTGGCGACGAGAAGA
>JAFSFK010000180.1 GCA_017435245.1 Oscillospiraceae bacterium
CTCTGACGAGCGAATTGAAAATTGAAAATTGAAAGTTGAAAGTTGAAAATTGTTGTATTTTCCTTCGGAAAATAATTTAAAACGTCGGCGTAGCCGACACAATCATTTTCAATTTTCCATTTTCCATTTTCAATTATTATCAAGCGTCAGCTCGAAAAACCGGAATTTATATACAAGAAGTCCCGCCGGATGGCGGGACTTCTTTTAGTTTTTCAGACTTTGCAGGGGCGCAGGGATCCGGCCGCCACGGGCAATAAAGGCTTCACTGCTTTCGCCGTGGACAGGCATTACAGGGGCACTTCCCAGCAGACCGCCCATCTCTACCCGGTCACCGACCTGCTTGCCGGGTGCAGGAATAATACGCACGGCGGTGGTCTTGGAGTTGACCATACCGATGGCCGCCTCATCTGCGATGATCGCAGAAATGGTAGCTGCACCGGTATCACCAGGTACGGCGATCATATCCAGTCCCACAGAACAAACACAGGTCATCGCCTCCAGCTTATCCAGCTGCAGTACGCCAGCTTCCGCAGCGGCGATCATTCCCTCATCCTCAGACACAGGAATAAACGCACCGGAAAGGCCACCCACGTGATTGGATGCCATCACGCCGCCCTTTTTGACTGCATCATTGAGCAGTGCCAGAGCAGCGGTGGTACCGTGGGTGCCGCAAACCTCCAGGCCCATCTCTTCCAGAATTCTTGCCACACTATCACCCACAGCAGGAGTAGGTGCCAGGCTCAAATCTACAATGCCAAAGGGCACACCCAGTCTCCGGGATGCCTCCACGCCTACGATCTGGCCCATACGGGTGATTCGGAAGGCGGTCTTTTTGATGGTCTCCGCCACCACGTCAAAGGGCTCCCCCTTGACGCTCTGCAATGCGTGATACACCACACCGGGACCGGAAACACCCACATTCAGGACGCATTCCGGCTCGCCCACGCCGTGGAACGCACCTGCCATAAAGGGGTTATCCTCCACCGCATTGGCAAATACCACCAGCTTGGCACAGCCAAGTCCGTCATTGTCGGCAGTGACTTCAGCTGTCTTCTTAATAATTTGACCCATTTTGGCAACCGCATCCATATTGATGCCGGCTTTGGTAGAACCAACATTGACGCTGGCGCAGACCCGCTCGGTTGCCTTCATAGCTTCCGGGATGGAATCCATCAGGATCCAATCGCCCTTGGTACATCCCTTCTGCACCAAGGCAGAAAAACCGCCAATGAAGTTGACACCGCACTCCTTTGCCGCCTTATCCATAGCAATGGCTAAGGGAACGTAGGAATCCGTGCGACAGGAATTGCCGATAATGGAAATGGGAGTCACGGAGATCCGCTTATTGACGATGGGAATGCCGAATTCCCACTCAATATCCTGACCGGTCTTGACCAGGTTCTCCGCCTGTCGGGTGATCTTGTCATAGATCTTTTGGGCACAGATATCCACATCCTCGTGGGTACAATCCAGCAAGGAAATACCCATCGTAATGGTACGGATATCCAGATGCCGCTTATCAATCATATCCTGGGTGGATAGAATATCCTTAAAATTCAGCATAGTCTACCTCACACCCGGTGCATCGCTTCAAAAATGTCCTCACGCTGCACTCTGATGGACAGGTTCATTTCTCTGCCCTTTTCTTCCATCAGCTTGGCAAGTTCTGCAAGAGGCACGCTGCAGCCGCTGACATCCACCGCCATCATCATGGTAAAGTAACCCTGCATGACCGTCTGGCTGATATCCAGAACATTGATATTATAAGAAGCCAGCTGGACACACACCTCGGCAATAATGCCCACCCGGTCCTTGCCCACCACCGTAACGATTGCTTTCATCTATCACACCTCATAGTCTGCCGCTACACGGGTATTCAGGAAGTTCCAGAAATGCTCCTTGGCTGCCAAATGGGCAGGATGCTGAGCATAGTTTGCCAGTGCTTCCTTGCTTTCAAACTCAGAGTACAGGGCATAGTCCATACCACCCTGATAGGTAGCACGGATCTCCATATGGGTCAGTCCGGGAATCACGCCCACCAGAGGCTCCAGCACGGAGCGAATGATCTCGATTGCCTCGGGTTTATTGACACCCTCCTTGAGGGTATACACAACGATATGCTTGACCATGAAATTTACCTCCACTTATTTGTCATTATACAAATACCGGGACCGCAGTGCGGTCCCGGTATGTAGCGTTTTGATTAAGCCTCTTCGGTCTCTTCAGCTTCCTCAGCGGGAGCTTCCTCGGAAGCCTGCTCCAGCAGAGCACGGATGGACAGGGAGATACGCTTGTTCTCTGCGTCCACGTCGGTGATCTTGACCTGGACCTCCTGACCCTCACTCAGCACGTCCTCGGGCTTGCCGATGCGCTTGTCAGCGATCTGGGAGATGTGGATCAGACCGTCAACGCCGGGGATGATCTCAGCGAATGCACCGAAGGTCATCAGCTTGACGATCTTAGCATCCACGACATCACCAACATTGTAGTTAGTCATGAACTGGTTCCAGGGATTCATCTCAGCGGTCTTGTATCCCAGAGAGATCTTATGCTTAGCAGCGTC
>JAFSFK010000181.1 GCA_017435245.1 Oscillospiraceae bacterium
CGAGCTGACGCTCGATAATAATTGAAAATGGAAAATGGATAATGGAAAATGATTGTGTGGCCTTCGGCCACTATTTAAATTATTTTCCAGAGGAAAATACCACAATTTTCAATTTTCAACTTTCAATTTTCAATTCGCTCGACAGAGCGATAAACCGGAATTTGGGGATCATTCTTCACCCAGCATGATCTGCAGGATCTCCACGTCGGTGGAGTGCATACCCTCACGGCCCATACGGCCCACAGATTCAATGGTATCTTCTACGCTGTCCATCACAAGTCCCTCGCCGGGCTGGAAGGCCAGCCCCCGCAGGCTCAGCTCATACCCGGTGACGGCGCAGTCCACGGCAGTGGCGATCTTGGCGGCACAGGAGGACTTGGCTCCGTCGCAGACCATACCGCCAACGGTGGCGATGGTGTTGGTGATGGTGTCGCAGACCTGACGGTACAGCGCCTGAGGCGGCTGCGCCTCGCCCAGCATATAGGCGATAGCGGCACCGGCACCGCAGGCAGCGCTGACTGCGCCGCAGTAGGCGGACAGAGAGCCGATGTACTGCTTCTGATGGATGGCGATGAGGTTGCTCACCGCCAAAGCCCGCATCATACGCTCGTGGGAGATGTGATAGGTGTCGGCGTATACCTTCACCGGCAGGGAAGCGGTAAGACCCTGGTTGCCGGAGCCGGAATTGATGACCACCGGCATTGCGCAGCCGTTCATACGGGCATCGCTGCCGGCAGCGGCATAGGCCTTGGCGATGGTGCGGACGGTGTCGGTGTTGCGGACCTTCACCGTGGAGAGCAAAGTCTTGCCCACCTGGGCACCGTAATTATTGGCAAGGCCCTCCCAGGCAATGGCCAGGTTGCACTGCAGCTGGTATTCCAGCAGCTCCAGGATCTCCGGGTCGGTGAGGGTATTGCCGTATTCCAGAATATCGGCAATGTTCAGAACCGCCTTGTCCGGATCGTCCTTTACGGGAACTTCGTTACAGGAGACCTCCTGCTGATAAATAAGCTTGCCGTTCTTTTCAATCCGGGTGATGTTTTTGTGGTAATTGCGGATCTCCACCACCGCACTGTTATCCCCGGCGGTGAGATGGATGAGGATGTACAGGTTTTCCACATTCTGCACCAGAGCGCAGGAGCAGAAGCCACGCTCCAAAAGGCCCTTGGCCTCGGCAATATGGGCCTCGGTGACAGACTCCAGCACCTCCAGATCCTTGTCGGCATTGCCGCCCAGAATACCCAGGGTGGCGGCCACATCGATGCCCTTCAGTCCGCCGGAATTGGGGACGGTGACACCCATAACATTTTTTACGATATTGCCGCTGCAGTGGACCCGGCAGTGGTCCGGCATCTTGCCCAGAACCTGCCGGCATTTTGCGGCAGCATAGGCGATGGCGATGGGCTCGGTACATCCCATTGCCGCAACCAGTTCCTTTTTCAGAATCCGGCTGTAAGCGTCCATAGTTCCTTGCGTCATAAAGCATAGACTCCATTTCCTGTAATTATCACCATTATACTATCGGCATTGGGAAATTACAACAAAGATTTCTTGGATATGCCGAAAAATGTAGACAAACCCGGACTTTGAAGATATAATGAGGGAAAACAAAAGGAAGTGGAACAATGGGACTGTTTGGCAATGACAAAGAAAAGGCACCTGTAAATCCCAATAGTATGATGATCATCCGGATGCTGGCAGTGGGATACCTGCTGTATACGGTGTACAATATGATCCAGTTGTATATGAAAGGCGGCGAGGATGCGCCTTCTCTGGGACTGCTGATCGGAACGGTGGCGCTGTTTGTGATCGGTTCTGCGTGGATCGTTGTTGCTTCCGTCAAGCAGTGGAAACGGATGAAGGCCCGGCAGCAGGCGGCCTACGAGGAAGAGGAACGGCTGGAAGCGGAAGCTGCGCTGGCTGAAAATGGGGATCACACGGACGATTTCGACGATGCGGAAACTCCCAAAGAAAATGAAGATTAAACCATGCCCCGGCAGAATCCCTGCCGGGGATTCTTTGTACCAAATTCCGGTTTATCGAGCTGTTTGATTGATGCACTTGCCAAAGCCTTCTCCTGGAGGAGAAGGTGGCACGCCGTAGGCGTGACGGATGAGGTGGACAGTAAAAAAGTTACGAATTCGCCGAAAACCAATGTGTAATCGTAAGATTTTCTGCACACCTCATCAGTCAAAAATCAAAGATTTTTGACAGCTTCCCCTCAAGGGGAAGCCTTTGGGTGCGGTGCGTAACAGCTCGACAAACCGGAATTTGCGGAGTGTTGGCGTATGGGAAAGGACGGCAGCAGAAAAGAGAACTTTAGGGAATAATATGGCAGGATTCTGCGTTGAAAAATATACGGTTTTGGAATATGATAACAGTAATATGGCTCAATAGCATTCCCAAAAGGATCACTGCGGAACAACGGCGTGTTTTCAGATTAATTTTTGGGAAAAACGGAAAACCGATGCCGCAAATTTGCACAAAAACACATAGGAAGAAATGTGCAGAATGTATGATGGTCAAGGGATGCTGTTTGTGTTAAAATATATATTGCTCCACTATGAGCCTTCGGCTCGTTTGGAAAGAATCTGAAAGGATGAAAATGAAATGAACTTCAAGAAATGGATTGCTTTGCTGCTGGCGCTGGCAATGGCCGCAGGCGTATTGGCCGGCTGTGGCGGCAATAAGGAACCTGTGGATGAGGCTCCCGTGGATGGCGCAAGTGTGGATGGCGCTGTTTCCGGCGATGCCGATGGCGACGGTATTCCCGACCAGTATGCAAATCTGGCTTACTTCGACACCGAGCATCCCGAGCGTTACGGCGGCAAGCTGACCCAGGCCATCGGTACTGCCGATGCCCACCTGGATATCAATGCAGCCGGTGCTACTTCCGGTACTTCCTACTGGGCACGCTATGTCTATGAATCCGCTCTGGCCACCGGTATCGACGGCAAGCTGTACCCCCTGGTCTGCGAGTATACATATGACGAGGAAAACCATTCCTGGCTGGAGCTGACTGTCCGTGAGGGTGTTACCTTCCACGATGGCAGCCTGGTGGAGATCGAGGACGTTTGGGCCTCCTACAACCGTAACCCCAAGTATCAGCACATCCTGGACGGCATCACCAATGTGGAGATCGCCGACGGTGTCCTGCACATCGATTACGATCCCGCAGTGGGCTGCATCAAGGCTCTGTACTGGTTCGGCTACCACGATGCTTCCTTCGGTATCATGCCCAAGGAGATCTGCGAGCAGTGGTCCGGCTTTGAGACCGGCGTTATCACCGCTCCCCAGTATGTCATCGGTACCGGCGCTTACAAGCTGATCGCTGAGGAGTACGTCCCCATGGAGCTGTACCCCCTGGCACGTCACGAGGGTTATCTGCCCAGCCTGGAGGGCGGTGCGCCTGATTATCCCAACGGCAGTGCTGAGCCCCGTATCGCTTATCTGGACCGCATCGACCTGGTGGTCAACACCGATAGCAACACCTCCATGATGCAGCTGATGCAGGGCAACTATGATGTCATCTTTGCCAACATCGACACCTTTGCCCGTCTGGAGCCTATGGGCTATCAGATGTATGTGGACCCCACCGGCAAGCCTATTTCCGATACCCCCGCAATGTTCTTCAACCTGCACACCGCTGAGTCCGCTGTGGGCGACGGTAAGGCCAGCACCTCCATTCTGGCAGACGATCCCAACCTGCGTAAGGCCATCTGCGCTGCCATCAATATCGATGAGGCTATGTACGCCTACTACTCCGATTGGTGGAACGAGTGCGCCAGCCCCGTGCTGATCGAAGGCTACTCCACCGCTGCCTTTGACAATGCCGAGTACCGCAATAAGGAAGGCGACATTGAAGAGGCTAAGGAATATCTGGCACAGTCCAACTACAACGGCGAGACTCTGGTCATTCGCTATCCCTCCGGTTCCGGTTCTTCTCTGTGTAACGTTATCAAGAAGAACTGCGAGGCCGTTGGCATTAAGCTGGATGTGGAGCTGATGGATATTTCTGCTTACCAGCAGGACTTCCGTATGGGTGCTTCCGGTTGGGATATGTACATCACCTTCGGTGCAAACACCTTCGCCTGGGCCGGCTTTATGCCTGTCAACTCCTACATTACCTGGGGCAATACCGAAGGTGCTGCGCTGAGAGCTGAACTCTTCTCTGAGATGAACGGCACTGCCGAGTCCATCGCCGCCTGGGAGGCTCTGAGCCAGCTGATGGCAGATGAGTGCAGCTACTTCGTGCTGGGCAAGTCCAAGGGCGACCGTTTCGTCACTGTCCCCGGTCTGAATGTGAACTGCTCCGGCTATACCCGTTACTGCAGCGCTTACTGGGATAACCCCAGCGAGCATATGGATTGATGCGTAAACACAACAGGGATACCGCACCAAAAGGTGCGGTATCCCGGTTTCGATATCTCTGTGACAACCGTGCAGCGACTGTGACAGAGCTACCGAAAAAGAGATTTTAGGAGTTGAGATTATGGGAAAGTTTATCATCAAGCGCATCCTGACCGCCATTCCCACGCTGTTTCTGGCGCTGACGTTGGTGTTCTTCCTGATGCGTGCCATTCCCGGTGACCCCATCTATGCGATGATCGGCCCGGACCAGGTGGATGCGCAGACTTATGAAGAGGTGGCGGAGCGTTACGGCCTTGCCGGCAACGACTTTGAGCAGTACCTCAATTATCTGGGAAAGGTGTTTACCGGCGACTGGGGCTACTCCTTCTTTATGGGTAAGCCTGTGTTTGACTGCATCGTTGAGCGGCTGGAGCCGACTTTGATGCTGTCGGCAATGAGTCTGATCATTGCGGTGGTATTGGGCATCCCCCTGGGTGTCATCGGTGCCACCCACGAGAACTCTCCTCTGGACTATGCCACCTCCATCACCTCCATTATTTTCCTGTGTATCCCCAACTTTGTGCTGGCACTGGGACTGATCTACATATTCGGCTTTAAGCTGATGTGGTTCCCTATGTCCCATTACCTGTATATGGAGCAGTACGGCTTCTGGCAGGCGGTATATTCTATGATCCTGCCGGCCTTTGCTGTGGGTATGACCAACGTGGCCAATGTGGCCCGTTTCACCCGTACCTCTATGATCAGCGTGCTGCAGCGTGACTACATCCGTACCGCCCGGGCAAAGGGTCTGAGCCTGGGCAAGGTCCGGTATGTCCACGCACTGAAGAACTCTCTGGGCACGGTGCTGACGGTGCTGTCTTCTGCGCTGCTGGGTACTCTGGGCGGCTCCATCATCGTGGAGACCTGCTTTTCTATCCACGGCGTGGGCGAGATGCTCAACAAGGGCCTTTCCCAGCGTGATTACCCCCTGGCACAGGCAGCGCTGCTGGTTATGACGCTGCTGTTCATCGTGATCAATATCCTTCTGGATATCGGCTATAAGCTGATCGACCCCAGAGTGGAGCTGAACTAAGGAGGCGGCGGTATGAAAAAGAAAAGAATGAAGCCGTTGGCCTTTATCAAGAAATACGGCCGTATTATGATCGGCGGCGGTATCATCCTGGCGATGCTGGCGATGGGTATTTTTGCCCCGCTGATCGTAGGACCTGATGTAAACCCCTATGAAAGCTATCCTTATGAAAAAATGAAAATGCCCGGCGAGGACGGCTATATCTGGGGTACCGATATCTGGGGACGGGATATGTTCGCCCAGATCTGTTACGGTGCCCGGGTGGCCATCGGCATTCCCTTTGCGGTGCAGGCGGTGACGCTGATCATCGGAACCCTGGTGGGTCTGGTCTGCGGCTACTACCCCAAGGCGGATATGATCATATCCCGTCTGATGGAAGCGCTGAATGCCATCCCTATGTTCGTTATCGCCTTGCTGTTCTGTAATATTTTCGGACGCAGCACCTTCAATTTCATTATTTCTCTGGCCCTGTCCCGATTCATTGATGTGGCCAGAATGATCCGTGGACGGGTGCTGTCCATCCGTCAGGAGGAATACATCGAGTGTGAGAAGGTGATGGGTGCCAGCGACCTGCGGACTCTGTTCTGCCATGTGCTGCCGGCCTGCTCCAACACTTTGCTTCTGCGGTTCTCCACCGGCCTTGCAGGTGTCCTGCTGAGTATGGTGGGTCTGGCGTTTATGAGCGTGGGCCTGTACTCCCATATCCCCAACTGGGGTCTGCAGGTTTCCATTGGCCGCAGTATGTTCGTGCTGATGCCCCATCTGGTGCTGATCCCCAGTCTGTTCATCGTCATCACCACCTTCGGATTTAGTATGCTGGGCGAGGGCATGCGTAGCGTCATCGGCTCCGGCCGAAGCAACTAAGGGAGGGCTTAGATATGGATAAAGAAGTCGTCCTGAAAATCAAGAATCTGAATATGGGCTTCAAGACCGATTACGGCTACCTGCCCATCATTCACGATATCAATTATGAGATCTATTCCGGCGAGACCCTGGGCGTGGTGGGCGAGTCCGGCTGCGGCAAGTCCGTTACCTCCCTGTGCATTATGCGCCTTTTAAACGGCGGCGTGGTGGAAGGTGAGATCGAGCTGGACGGACAGAATCTTTTAAAGCTGTCCGAAAAGAAGATGCAGGCCATCCGGGGCAACCAGATCGCTATGATCTTCCAGGAGCCTATGACATCCCTGAACCCGGTGTTTACCGTGGGATTTCAGCTGACGGAGGCACTGCGCCGTCATCAGGGTATGAACAAGAAGGAAGCCTGGGCAAGAGCCATTGAAATGCTGGATCTGGTGCGGATCGCAGAGCCGGATCAGCGGATGAAGGAGTATCCCTATCAGCTCTCCGGCGGTATGCGCCAGAGAGTGATGATCGCTATGGCGCTGGCCTGCCGGCCCCGTCTGCTCATCGCTGACGAGCCCACCACCGCACTGGATGTGACCATCCAGGCCCAGGTGCTGGATCTGATGCGGCAGCTGCAGAAGGAGATGGGTACCTCCATCCTGTTTATCACCCACGATCTGGGTGTTATCCGGGAGATGGCAGACCGGGTCATCGTTATGTACTGCGGCGAAATTATGGAGGAAGCAACGGTCAGTGACCTTTTCAAGGATCCCAAGCATCCGTATACCTCCGGCTTGCTCAGCACCCTGCCCAAGTACGGTCAGCCCGGTGAGCTGCCTACCATCGAGGGTATGGTTCCCCCTGCCGGTGAATTCCCGGAGGGCTGTGTGTTCAGCCCCCGATGCCCCTATGCCACCGAGGAGTGCATCAATGTGAAGCCCCAGATGCACACACTGGAGAACGGACACCGTGTCCGCTGCTTCCGCTATGCAAAGGAGGAGGGGTAAGCTATGGCAGAAAAGAAATTGCTGGTCAAGGGTACGGGTCTGCGTCAGTGGTTCCCCATCAAGAAGATGTTCTGGGAGAAGCAGCGCTATGTAAAGGCTGTGGACGGCGTGGACATCGAGGTCTACGAGGGTGAGACTTTGGGCGTTGCCGGTGAGTCCGGCTGCGGCAAGTCTACGCTCCTGCGTACCATCCTGCGGGTTCTGGAGCCCACCGAAGGCACCATCGAATTTGACGGACAGGATATTACCAAGCTTCCCAACCGGGTCCTGCGGCCTATGCGCCGGGATATGCAGATGATCTTCCAGGATCCCTACAGCTCTCTGGATGGCAATATGCGTGTGGGCAAGATCATTGCCGAGCCTATGGTCATCAACAAGATCTACAATTCTTCCGACGAGCGGCTGGAAAAGGCAAAAGAGCTGATGGTCAAGGTGGGACTGGATGCTTCCTATGTGGACCGCTTTCCCCATGAATTTTCCGGCGGTCAGCGCCAGCGGATCGTCATTGCCCGTGCCCTGGCCACCAACCCCAAGCTGGTTATGTGCGACGAGGCGGTTTCCGCTTTGGATGTTTCTGTCCGTGCCCAGGTGCTGAACCTGATGGAGCGGCTGAAGAAGGAAATGAATCTGACCTATGTGTTCGTCTCCCACGATATGTCCGTTCTGGAGCATATCTGCGACCGGGTGATGATCATGTATCTGGGCAAGGTGATGGAGGTTGGTACCAAGGACGAGATCTTTAACCATCCCAAGCATCCTTATACCCAGGCACTGCTGTCTGCGGTGCCCTCTGCTACCGATGACGGTCCCCAGCGGGAACGGATCATTCTGGAGGGCGACATCCCCAGTCCCGTCAATCCTCCTGTGGGTTGCCGGTTCCGTACCCGATGCCCCTATGCCACGGAAAGCTGCGGCGTAGAGCCTGAGATGACCGATCTGGGCGGCGGACATAAGGTTGCCTGCCATCTGTGCGCAAAGCAGGCTTAAAATTGGAGGTATCCTATGAAGAAAAGATTTTTGGCACTGTTGCTGGCCCTTGCGCTGCTGCTGTGTGCTTGCGGTGCTCCCGTTGCGGAAGAGCCTGTGCCTGAGGAAACCGTTCCTGAGGAGACCCAGGCTGACGACAGCGTCAACGGTGTTTCCCGGGAGCAGATCATTGCCGCATTCCAGGTCTACCCCGATTGGGTGCTGGAGCGGGATAAGAAGAAGCCGGACTACTCCCATATCGATGAATCCGTGCCGGTAAACGGTGTGTATCAGATCCATACTGCCGAGGGCCTGAAGCAGCTGGCGGAGCATCCCGACGGCAAGTTTGAGCTGCTGTGGGATATCGATCTGCAGGGCGCAGACTGGACACCCGTGGGTCCCTTTACCGGCAGCTTTGAAGGTAAGGGATTTAAGATCTCCAATGTAAATATCGCCCCCGATGCCGATGGCAATATGGGTTTCTTCGGCATCAATGAGGGCACCGTTACCGAGCTGGTGCTGGAGGGTGTGACCATAAACGCAGATAGCGGCGTGGCAGGCGGCATCGCAGCCGTCAGCACCGGTACCATCACCGACAGCTCCGTTGACGGTACGATGACCCTCTCCGGCAGCGCCGTAGGCGGCGGTCTGGTGGGTAAGGCTACCGCCGGTGCCATCACAAACTGCGAATCCGGTCTGCACATCCAGGCTCCTGCCAATGGGGTGGTGGGCTTGCTGGGCGGTGAGATGTCCGGCGTGGCGGTCACCAAGTGCCGTTTCAGAGGCCCTATGAATTTGAAGGGCGGCGAGCTGTTTACCGAGTTTGCCGGCAAGCAGGCAGAGGATATGACCTTTGAAAAGTGCCTGTACCGTGATAATACCAACAGCTACCTCTTCGCCACAGAGGAAGAGCAGCATATGCGTGACATCGTGGTGGAGAAAATGTATGCTATGGGTACTGTGGAATGGTCCCCGGCAACGGATCTTATCTATGTTTCCACCAGCGCCTCTGTGCTGCATAACCAGGAATTCTACAAGGGTGTAAAGTACTGGGGACTTCCCTATACCGGTAAGTCCGGCGACTTCAGCCGATTCCTGTACTGCTTCGATGAAGCGGGCAACACCAAGGAATTCATCAACCGCAACCCCATCGGCTCCGATATTTTGGACGTGTATATGGGCGTGGACTGCTCCGCAGCCGTTTATTGGGCGTGGGTGCAGGTTTCTCCCACCACCGAGTGGCGCTGGACCCGTGATATGTTCGCCACCTGTGATCAGGGCACGGTTATGGTGGGCGAGTATGTGGGCTCTGAGAGTGAAGACAGTATGGTCATCTTCAAGTCCAACGACGAGCAGCTGATGGCGGAGAATTATGCGCTGCTGCGCAAGGGCGATGCGGCTACCACCTGGTACACCGACCCCGACAATACCTCTGACCACCAGGGCCATACCCGTATGATGGCTACCGACCCGGTGATCTACCGGGATGCTGAGGGCCTCATCGACATTGAACGTAGCTATGTCATTACCCACGAGCAGGGTGAAGGCTTGTATAGCGACAAGAATTCATCCTGGGTGGTCAACGGCAAGTATAGCCTGCGGGAAATGTTCAGCAATTACTATTTTCCCATCTCCTGCCAGGAGCTGCGGGAGGGCAAGTCCCCCGAGTGCTGGGTTACCATCGATAACGAGGAAACCGGAAAAGAGTATATGACCACCGGTGTGGTGGAGTCTAACTACCGCCTCATCAGCACCTGCATCCGCTTCTATGACGAAGCCGGCCAGCAGGTTTGGGAGAAGCGGCTTTTCACCGCAGTGGATCTGTACGCCAACAGCGGCACCGACTATTCCACCCGTGAGACCATCAAGGAATATGATATTGCTGCCTTTGCGGCCTATATCGATGAAGCACCGCTGGAGCAGGGCAAGACCTACACTTACGAGTTGTCTGCCATCCCCGGTCCCGGCAACGAGGTCGTCCTCAAGACCTTTGAATTTGTACAATAAATTTTATGCAGCCTCCTTTGACCGGGAGGCTGCGTGACTATACAGATATTTCTGTAGGAGAAATTATGATGCAGAAGATTGAAAATGCAGCCCAGCTGGAGCTGCTGCGTACCGGCGGGGGAGAATTCCAGCTGGCAGCGGATATTGATCTGGAAAACCGTGTCTGGGAGCCGTTGGATTTTGCCGGCACATTGGATGGCTGCGGTCATACCATCCGGAATGCCCGCATCGAAAAAAATGAAGGTGCGGTAGGCTTTTTTGGCGTGAATACCGGCACCGTAGGCCGGCTGAAGCTGGAAAATATCGTGATCGAAGCAGACTGCCGCAATGCGGATGTGGGCGTTCTGGTGGGCGAAAACCGGGGCGATATCTATGCCGTGGAGGTTACCGGCAGCGGGATGCGGTTAAACTGCGTGGGCGGTGAGAACCACATCGGCACTGTGGTTGGCTGCAACAAGTATCTGCTGCGCAACTGCCGGGTGGAGGCGGATATTTCCCTTAAGACCTCCGGGGGCAGCGCCTGGGTAGGCGGTCTTGCCGGACGCAGTGAGGGAGGCCTTCTGGAGACTCTGGAGAACTTCGGCGATGTGTTCCTGGATGGGGAAAACATCCATCCTGCCTTATACGCCGGTAAGGTGAAAAACACCAAGCTGATGGCGCTGAAATTCTCCGCCGCTATGAACCTGCACAACGGCAAGCATTATAAAGAGCCGGTTGCCCAGGAGGGGGAGCGGGTGATCTTTGACGGCTGCATCTGGCGGGATAACAGCAACTCCGACCGGCTGCTCAGTCCGGAGAATCTGCGCATCCGTACCATCGCTGAGCGGCAGATGTATAAGATGGGCACCCACGAATGGACCCCCGACCGGTATATGGAATATGTGTGCAGCTGCGGCGGCACCACCCACTATCAGGAATTCATTCCCGGTACCGTTTATCACGGTGTGCCTTACACCCACAAGCACCGCTCCTACGAGCAGTTTTTAAGCTGCTTCCGCCCCGACGGTACCCTGCAGCCCTGGCTGAAGGACCACGGCTGGGACGGCTTTGATATGCACCTGGGTATGGACTGCTCCGGTGCCATCTACTGGGCCTGGAGCAAGGTCAGCCCTGACCTTACCTACCGCTGGACCGGCAATATGCTGCCATTCAACCGGGAGGGCGTTATCCCTGTGGGCGAGTACCAGTGGGATATTGATGAAAATACCCGGGTCATCAAGGAGCGCAGCAATAAGGATAATATTGCCGAGGCGATGGCCAAGATGCACAAGGGCGATGTATTCCTGCGGGTGGTGGTCAGCGGTCACGTCCGGATGTGCGCCTCCAATCCCGTTATTTACCGGGCACCTGCCGGGGATGTGGACTTTATGTCCAGCTACGTGTACACCCACGAGCAGGGGGACGGCCTGTATCCCAAGAACCGCCATCTGCATTCTTCCTGGCTGATGGATCACTTCTATAAGCTCAACGATCTTATCGCTGATGACTATATCCCCGTTACCACGGCTGTGCTGCAGGGCGAGGAGATCCCCGAGGCAACCGTCAGCTACTGCGGCGAAGAGAAGATCAACGCCGGCAAGGTCACTTCCAACTACCGCATCACCGCCACCACCGTAACGGTGCTGGAGGGGGAGAAGCCTGTCTGGGAGCATACCCTCTATACCTCCCACTACAGCTGGGCGCAGCAGGGCAGCGACCGTCTGCCCCGTACTACAGTCAAGGAAGTGGATCTGGACGAATACAACATCTATTGGGGCGGCTGCCCGGTGCAGCCCGGCAAGGAATATACCTACAAGGTCACTGCGCTGCTGAGCAACGGACAGACCTATGAGGTGGCAAAGTTCCCCTTTAAAGCCTAAAACACAACTATTGCACCGGGATTTCGCAAGATAGGGAATCCCGGTGCGGTTGCGAGAAAAAACGCCCTGAAGTATAATGGTAAAAACTGCCGATTAAGGAGTGTAGCTATGTCTCATACATTTCGGGCACCTGCGGTGCCGCTGATCGCCAACGATCCTATGTTCAGCCTGTGGAGCTGCGCTGACAAGCTTACCGACGATACCACCCGTCACTGGACCGGTTACCGCCAGTTCATCTCCGGTGTTCTGTATCTGGACGGCATTCTGTATGAATTTTTGGGAAAGGTCAATCCGGTCAATGACCGTTACTACGGCGGTTATGACGCTCTGCCTCAGGTGGACTGTCAGATCCGCCCTATGACTACCCAGTATACGTTCCAAAATGAAGCCATCAAGCTGGAGCTGGAGTTTATGAGTCCGCTGCTATTAAACGATCTGGACATCCTCTCCTGGCCGGTTAGTTTCCTGCGCTACCGGATCAGCTCTGTGGACGGCAAGGAGCATTCCTGCCGGATCTACTTCGGCTTCTCCGGTGAGTTCTGTGTCCACGACGGCCAGCAGAGCGTGGCCTTCGGTAAGGATGAGCAGTCTGTGTACTTTACCAGCGGCACCGAGAATATGCTGAAGCGCTACGGCGATGACCACCGCATCGAGTGGGGCAGTTTCCACATCATCGCTCCCGGCCACGAAGTGAATGCCATGAGCCTGCGCCAGTTCCAGCGCAAAGTCCGTCTGGGCAATCTGGGCTGGGGCTTCCCCCGCAGCCGGATCCTGTACCAGGGCCCCAATATGGAGGATATGGGCCCTGAAAAGCTGGAAGAGGGTGTTTACTACAAGGTAAACGAATGCTACCCCACCATTGAGATGGACGAGAGCTTCACCGTGGGCGAGAAGGACTGGCGCAATCAGATCATCCTGTGCTACGATGATGTAAAGTCCATCCAGTACTTCGATGAGAATATCGAAGCCTACTGGAAAAAGGACGGCAGAACCTTCTCCCGGCTGATGACCGAGGCGCAGGAGCGCAGCGGCGAGCTGTGGCAGCGGGTAAAAGAATTTGAGGACGACCTGCTTGCCAAGGCTGAAAAGAAGTCCCACAAGTACGCCCAGCTGCTGGCGCTGGCTTACCGCCAGACGGTGGCAGGCCATAAGCTGACTTACCACAACGGACAGCTGCTGTTCTTCTCCAAGGAGAATTTCTCCAACGGCTGTATCGCCACCGTGGATGTGACCTATCCCTCCATCCCCCTGTTCCTGCTGTATGATCCCCGGCTGGTGGAGGGTATGCTGGAGCCTGTGTTCACCATGGTGGATAAGGGCCTTTGGGAGTATGAGTTTGCTCCCCACGATGTGGGCCGGTATCCGCTGGCCAACGGTCAGGTCTATGGCTATCTGGAGCGCTATCTGAAGGTCAAGCCCGATCCTCTGGATTGGCAGATGCCCGTTGAGGAATGCGGCAATATGATTTTGTGCGTGGCTGCAATTTGCAAGGCAGAAGGAAACTACGACTATTTCCGCAAGCACGAAAAGATCCTGCGGCAGTGGGCGGATTATCTGGTAAAAATTGGCTGGGATCCGGAGAATCAGTTGTGCACCGACGACTTCGCCGGTCACCTGGCCCATAACTGCAACCTCTCTGTTAAGGCTATTTGTGCCCTGGGTGCTTACGCCCGGATGCTGGAGGCAACCGGGCAGGACGGCAGCCATTATGCCGAAACTGCCAAAGCCTATGCCAAAGCGTGGGAAGAAAATGCCTTCGACGGCGACCACTACCGTCTGGCCTTCGACCAGGAGGGAAGCTGGAGCATCAAGTACAATATGGTTTGGGATAAGCTTTTCCAGATGGGATTGTTTAGCTCTGAAGTTTATGAGCGGGAGCTTGCCTGGTACAAGACCAAGTTCAATACTTACGGCCTGCCTCTGGACAATCGCTCCGACTATACCAAGAGCGACTGGCAGATGTGGTCGGCGGCAATGTTTGACGATGAAGCATATTTTAATATGGTGGTGGATGCCATGTATGAATTTGTGGTCAATACCCCCGACAGGATCCCTTTCACCGACTTGTATTTCACCTCCAAGCCCTACGCCCGTGGCTTCCAGGCACGGACAGTTCAGGGTGGATTGTATATCGCATTGATGTAAAAATGAACCCGGCAGGTTGATATCTGCCGGGTTTTGCTGTATGAATTCCGGTTTATCGGCCGGGATGTCCCGGCAGGCAATGCGTGCACAGTACGGTAATGAACGATCTATTTACGCTCGGTATCGTCACATCTTCAAATTCCGGTTTAACGCTCTGACGAGCGAATTGAAAATTGAAAGTTGAAAGTTGAAAATTGTTGTATTTTCCTTCGGAAAATAATTTAAATCGTCGGCGTAGCCGACACAATCATTTTCAATTTTCCATTTTCCATTTTCAATTATTATC
>JAFSFK010000018.1 GCA_017435245.1 Oscillospiraceae bacterium
CAAGCTGGCCAAGGAGCTGGGTACTGCCTGGATCCGTGTCTCCGGAACCTGGGCCAACAAGACCTACTATGATTTTGAAAACAAGTACGAGGGCAAAGTGCCCGAGGGGTTCCAGAATGTGCTGACCAAGCAGCAGTGGCTGAACCTGCTGGACTTTGTCAAGGCTGTGGACGGCAAGCTGCTGGTCTCTATCGCCAACTGCCCCGGTATCCACGCTGCCGACGAGCCGATGCCCTTTGAGCAGGCGGACTTGCTGTTCCGTACCTCCAAAGAATACGGTGTGCCCATTTCTGCCGCTGAGTTTACCAACGAGCCCAACCTGATCGCCCTCAGCGGTCTGCCCCAGGGCTACACCGCTGCCGACCACGCCAGAGATCACGACCTGTTCGGCGCCTGGCTGAAGGAAAATTATCCCGAGTGCCTGTTTGTGGGTCCCTGCACAGTAGGCGATATCAACCTCTTTGGCGCTCTGGAGGGTGCAGGCGGCGGTATGGCCGCAGGCTTTGAGATGGTCACCACCGAGCAGCTGCTGGGCGAGTACAAGTCCCTCATGGATGTGTTCAGCTACCACTACTACAACGGCGTTTCCGAGCGTGGTGCCGCTATGGGCGGGCACTGGCCTTATGAGGCTTGTCTTTCCGAGCAGTATCTGGCGGTTGCCGCCAACTGCGCACGGCAGTATGTGGCACGGCGGGATAAGTATGTTCCCGGCGGTCAGATGTGGGTCACCGAAAGTGGTGATGCCGGCTGCGGCGGCAACACCTGGGCCTCCACCTATGCCGATGTTCCCAGAACCCTCAATGAGCTGGGCGAGTTCTCCACCGTCACTGATGGCGTGATCTTCCATAACACCCTGGCTTCCTCCGACTACGGCTACCTGAAGCACGGTACTTTCCTGCCCAGACCCAACTATTTTGCGGTGCTGCTGTGGAACCGGCTGATGGGCAAGACTTGTTATGCTTCCGGCGAGGAAGTAAGAGAGGGCGCTCACGTCTACGCCCACTCCCGTAAAGACGGTAAGGACGGCTATGTCTACCTCATCATCAATAACTCCGCAGATGTTACCACCGTGGAGCTGCCCAAGGAGGCAACCGCCTATGTGCTCACCGGCGAAACCGGTCAGCGCAGCCGCCGTATGTGCCTGAACGGCAAGCCCCTGACCTTGGGCGAAAACGATGAACTGCCCGAGCTGGCAGGTGTCAGTGTTCTTGCCGGCACCACCGAGCTCCCTGCTGGTGCCTGCGCATTCTATGTTCTGTAAATCATAATGGGAAGCCGCAGACCTTCCGGTCTGCGGCTTGCTGTGTATATAGGTAGATAAATTCCGGTTTATCGAGCCGAATACCATACGCCATTGTAGGGCGGCGGCTTGCTGCCGCCGTTAAATATGCGGGAATTCGGGCGGCGGGACCAAGGCCCTGCCCTACATTGACTACTCGATGAATTGGAATTTACTGGATCAAAGGTTTGGTGAGCATTGCTACGGCGATGCGGGTCATCTCCGAGGCGGGGGTGCTGAAATTCTGCTTATGCCACTGAACCACCATGCTTAAAAGACCGCTGACTGCGAAGGACAGCGCCAGCTGCTGGAGATCCTGGGCCCAGTTGCGGATATAGCCGGGCATCAGCCGCTCCCGCTGGGCAAGAGACATAGCCCGCTCCACCAGAATACCGCTCAGACTGTTGCGCTGCAAGGCGTCCAGCAGCAGTCGGTGCTCCTTCCAGAATACAAAGTACCGATCCAGATCCCCGATGGCTGTTCCCGGAGTCAGACCCAGTGCGCCCAGACCGGAATCGAAAAATTCCATCATGGTATGGTCCAGCAGGGCGAACAGACAGCCGTCCTTGCTGGAAAAATAGCGGTAAAAGGATTTCCGGGGGACATTCATTTCGTCACACAGGTCGCTGACGGAAATTTCCTCATAGCGCTTAGTGAGCATCATCTGCATCAGCCCCAGCTCCAGCTGCCGCTGCCGCTGGGCGGACTGTTCGGTTTTACACTGTTTGTACATCCTGTTTCCCCCGTAATCATTTTTCATTATTATAGACAAAATTTGGGAAGGATGCAAGGACTTTTGTGTATATTAGCTAAAAAGAATCGGGGATAAATTTATGCTGGGTGTCACAAAAGTGACGTTTTGAACCCTAGTTAAGCATTTGTTCATAGATTATAATGGTATAGAATTGACACGGGTATGTGCCCGTCAAAATGAGGAGGAAACAATTATGGCAAAAGCACCTAAGCTTGACGCCAAGGGTTACCCCAAGTTCGGCATTCGTGATAAGCTCGCCTATGCTGCCGGTGACCTTGGCTGTAACATGTCCTTTGCACTGAAGGGCACTGTCCAGACCTTCTGGCTGGTCTATATGATGCTGGAGACCGGTCTGCTGTCCATCCTGCTGCTGCTCGTGCAGATCTGGGACGCAGTAAACGATCCCCTGATCGGCTCTATGATCGATAACGACAAGCATAACTACAAGCGTGGCAAGTTTAAGCAGTACATCTTCATCGGCGCCTGCGGTCTGCTCGTCGGCGGCGCAGCCGTGTTCCTGCCCTTCCCCAATGCTCCTGTAGTGATCAAGGCGATCCTGTTCGTCTTTGGCTACATCATTTGGGATGCTTTCTACACTGTGGCAAACGTGCCTTACGGCTCTATGCTGTCCCTGGTCACCGAGGATGTGGGCGAACGTGCCCAGCTGTCCACCTGGCGTTCCATCGGCTCCATGATCGGCAACATCCTGCCCAACGTGATCCTGCCCATGCTCATTTGGAACAAGGTCACTTATGATGGAACCGATTCCTTCCTGGACAAGATCGTGATCCCCGAAGGCTTTACCAGAGAGCAGTTCCTCTCTAACCCCCTCACCGGCGAAGCTTACGCCATCGGCGACAAGGTCCTGAGCCCCGAGACCGGCAAGCAGGTAGAGATCCTGCTGGGCGAGCGTGTGTTCTGGGCTGCCCTGATCATGGGTGTTCTGGGCTTCCTGGCCTTTATGTTCATGCTGAAGAACATCACTGTCCGTGTGGATGAGAGCACCGTTAAGGCCGGCGAAGAAGGCGCTAAGTTCAACATCATCAAGTCCTTCGGCAACTTTATGCGTAACCGTCCCGCTGTGGGCGCTACCCTGGCTGCCATGGGTATGTTCCTGGGTATGAACTCCGCCACCACCGCCAACACTATTATGTTTGCCACCTACTTCAATATGGCTTCCATGTCCGGTGTTGTTCAGATGATCGGCTTCCTGCCTATGTTCATCTTCATGCCCTTCATCACCAAAATCGTTAAGAAGTTCGGCAAGAAGGAAGCTTCCGTTGTGGGTACTCTGGTATCCCTGGTAGGCGGTGTCGTTATGCTGATCTTCCCCACCATCGAGAATGTTTCCGCCGCACTGGTCGTTTACCTGATCGGTCTGGTGCTGTTCGGTATGGGTATGGGCGTTTACACCTGTGTCTCCTGGGCACTGATGGGCGACGCCATCGACTACAACGAGTGGAAGTTCGGCACCCGTGAGGAAGGCACTGTTTACTCTCTGCACTCCTTCTTCCGTAAGCTGGCTCAGGGCATTGGACCCTCCATGGTCCTGCTGTTGATGGGCGCACTGGGTTACGTTTCCAGCCTGGGTACCATCGGCCAGAGCGCACAGACCTCCCACAATATGTGCTGGCTGGTCGCCGGTCTGTATGTATTCTCCGCCGTGCTGCAGTTCATCGGCATCGCCGTGATCTACAACATCGACAAGAAGACACTGGAGACTATGTCCGAAGAGCTGGCTGCCCGCAAGGCTCAGCAGTAATCCCCTTAAGTAATACAAATCACCCAAGTGACCGGCCGGTCACTTGGGTGATTTTTTGCGCTGAACGGGGGTAAATTTCGGTGGAGGATTCTTAATAGAATATTCACTTGGCAAGAAAGGGGTTCCGTGGTATACTGGGCTTAGAAAATTTCCGGGAGACAGATATGGAGCAAAAGACAAAGAAATTATACACCGCAGTGGTCTGGGGCGTTTGGATCCTGGCGGCGGTTTTGCTGGTGATGGTGGTGGTTTTGGTAGCATCTATCCTACGACAGGGCGGTGTGGTGGAAAGCCAGCAGCCGAAGCAGGAGCTTCAGCAAGCCCCTACGGAGCAGACTCCCGAGGAGCAGGAGCAAGCGCCAGCTGTGGAGTATCCCGTGTTGGATTTGGAACCCAATCCCTACGGCCCCGATGATTTTGACTTCCGGGGACGGTATTTGGAATGCAGCACCGGACCTTGCACCATTGGTGTGGACGTTTCCTACTGGCAAGGCGAGATCAACTGGCCCCTTGTAAAGGCCGCAGGCATGGAATTTGCTATGATCCGTCTGGGTTGGCGTGGCAGTACCGAGGGCAATATCGGAGAAGATTCTACCGCAGCTGCCAATTACCGGGGTGCCAAGGACGCGGGAATGCAGGTGGGCGGCTACTTTTTCTCCCAGGCGGTGAATGCCGAAGAGGCAGTGGAAGAAGCGGAATTTGTCCTGGAAATGATTAAGGACTGGAAAATGGACATGCCCATTGTCTTTGACTGGGAGGATGCCGGCGGCACACGGCCCATCGGTATGGATCCCCGGACGCTGACAGACTGCGCCAAGGCCTTCTGTGAGACCATTGAAAATGCCGGTTACGAGGCTATGGTCTACACCAACTGGAACCAGGCGTTTTATGACCTGTATCTGGAGGAGCTTTCCGAGTATGGACTGTGGCTTGCCATGTACGAGGCAGAGATGGAATTTCCCTATAAGATCGATATGTGGCAGTACAGCTGCACCGGCTCTGTCCCCGGGGTGGAAGGTCCTGTGGATCTGAATATTTATTTTCAGTATGAATAAATAATGGCGTGTCCCGGTTGGGACACGCCATTTATCGTTATATTACAAGCCGAAGTAGCGAACGGCGTTTTTGGAGCTGATGCCCTCGATGATCTTCTTAAGAGAAGTTTCATTGTTGGGATACTCGCCGTTTTCCACCCAGGTTCCCACCAGGTTGCACAGGATCCGGCGGAAGTAATCGTGCCGGGCGTAGCTGAGGAAGGAGCGGGAGTCGGTAAGCATACCAACGAAATTACCCAGGATACCCAGATTGCCAAGGCTGATCATCTGGTCCTGCATTCCGGTCTTATTGTCATTGAACCACCAGGCGGAGCCGTGCTGGATCTTGCCGGGGATGGAGCTGTCCTGGAAGCAGCCGATAAGGGTGCCAAGCTGGGCATTGTCCGCAGGATTCAAAGAGTACAGAATGGTCTTGGGACAGGCACCTGCCTCATCCAGATCAGACAGCAGCTTGGAGATGTTGCCGCCGCAGGTGTTCTGGGCGATAGCATCCACGCCGGTATCCGCACCCTGGAGTTTGAAGATGCGGTTATTGTTATTACGCAGGCAGGAGTAATGCAGCTGCATCACGATGCCCAAGCGGTGATAGGCCTTGCCCAGGCACAGCAGGATCACAGTCTGGAAGCCCTCCACCTCTTCGATGGTGAGGCTTTCGCCCCGCAGCGCCTTCTGGTAAACAGCATCCGCCTGCTCTACGGTATAGTTCTGATAAGGAACATAATCAAGGCCATGATCGGAGGCCTTACAGCCATGCGCATGGAAGTACTCGATCCGGGCAACCAACGCATCCAGCACATCCTGCATAGTGGGAAGGGATTCCTTACCAACACTCTTAGCCAGCTGAGCAAGGTACTCCTTCCAGCCGGCCTTGTGGATGTTCACAGCCTTGTCGGGGCGGTAGGAAGGACCCACCACGGTGCTGATGGTAGGATCGGCGGCGATCTTGTCGTGCCACTCCAATGTATCGATGGGATCGTCGGTGGTTCCGATGAAAGCCACATTCGCCTTACGGATCAGACCCCGGGCAGACATCTCGGGATCATTTTGCAGCAGATCGTTGCACCGGTTCCAGATCCGCTCGGCACTGTCGGTGGTCAAAGGCTCATGGATACCGAAAAACTGCTGCAGCTCCAGGTGGCACCAGTGGTACATAGGGTTGCCGATGGCCATTTCCAGCGCCTCTACAAACTTCAAAAAGCGCTCATAGTCGGGCTTGGTTCCGGTGATGTAATCCTCATCTACCCCATTAGAGCGCATCAAGCGCCACTTGTAGTGGTCGCCGGCATAGGAGCCGTCGGGCTGCAGGCCGCCCAGCCAAACCTGAGCCAGATTTTCGAACCGGCGGTCCTCATAGATCTCACGGGGATTGAGATGGCAGTGGTAATCTACCAGAGGCATTTTTTCCGCATAATCGTGGAACAGATGCTTGGCGGTTTCCGTTTCCAGCAGGAAATCTTTGTCCATAAAGGCTCTCATAATTATACTCCTTTATTCTCGCCACCGGACTTGGGCCTGCGGTGGTGGTAATGGCGGCGGTGGGGCTTGTTGCCGGGCTTGGGAGCTTCTCCCTCTTTTTGCGGCTGTTCCTTTTTGGACTGCTCTTTCTTCGGTTCTGCTTTGGGAGCCTCCTTTTTGGGCTGCTCTGCCTTGGGCTGGGAAGGCGCTTTCTGCTCGGCACTCTTACCCGGCTTGCGATTGCGGCGGCGGGAGCGGTTGGGTCTGGACTCCTCATTGGGCTGCTCTGCCACTTCCGGCACTTCCTCGGTGGCATCGGCAATTGTCTCAGTGCTGTAGCGGAACTTGATGGGATCCAGGAACATACGGCCACCGGACTCCTCTTTTTCCTTCCGCTCCTGTTTTTTAGAACCGGAAATGGGAGCAAGATCCTCGGGGATGGGCGGGTCATTCTTCTTGGCCTTACCGTTGCGCAGGACCGCAATATCTCCGTTGGCATAGCTGGTGATGGTCTCGGGGTGTTCTTCCATCTTTACCTTCACCCGCTGGCGCAGCAGGTCCACTTCCACCACGGTGCCTCTGCCATCGGGAGTGTCCACGAAGGATTCTGCCTTGGGACTGGTACGGATCAGATCTTCATAGGCATCCTGCTCGTATTTCAGACAGCACATCAGCCGTCCGCAGGTGCCGGAGATCTTGGTGGGATTCAAACTCAAATTCTGGGTCTTGGCCATCTTGATGGATACGGGCTGGAAATCATCCAAAAAGCTGGCGCAGCAGAAGGGCCGTCCGCAGATGCCCAGACCGCCTACCATCTTGGCCTTGTCACGGACACCGATCTGGCGCAGCTCGATCCGGGTGTGGAACACGCTGGCCAAATTTTTTACCAGCTCCCGGAAATCCACCCGCTCGTCGGCGGTGAAGAAAAAGAGGATCTTGCTGCCGTCAAAGGCGCACTCGGCGCTCACCAGCTGCATATCCAGACCGTGCTCTTCGATCTTCTGCATACATACTTCGTATGCCCGCTTTTCCTTGCTGTGGTTTTCCTCGGCGATGCGCCTGTCCTGCTCAGTGGCGAGGCGCAGCACCGGACGCAGGGGAGCTACTACCTCCTTCTGGGAGATAAAGTGGTTGCCGGCAGTACAGATGCCGTACTCGGCACCCCGGGCAGTGTCGATGATCACGTGATCACCGGCCTTGCAGCGGATGCCTGCCGGATCGAAATAATAAACCTTCTGGCCGGGGCGGAACTGGATATCTACCACTTCCACTGCTTCCGGCAGGGTGTTTTTTTGTTCTTCCATTGAAATACTCCTTGTGTTGAAACATTCGGCGGGAGCAAGCTCCGCCCTACGGGGTTGGTTATCGCAATACCCAGGAAAGGTGGCTGCAGATGGCTGCCACGGACACGTTGCCCTGGGCATAGGTAATGGCTTTTTGAATGTGGCTGATGGCTTGCATCAGCTCAGCGGAGCTGCGTTTGGAACCCAGCTCCCGGGCGGCGGGAGAAATGGCTTTCATACCGCTGCGGCACAGCAGTGCGCTGTGGAGGAGCTCTGTCCAGCGCTTCAGTACCGGGATCAGCTGGTCCCGCTTCCATTTTTCCATAGGCACCAGTACCTGCAGAAGCGCCAGTGCATCACGGGAAGCAAAGCTGCGGACAAAGCCTTCCGTCTGGGGGTCCTCCTCAGTACCGGATTCCAAAAGGGAGATAGCCTGTCCCAGATATCCGCCGCTGCGCTCAATGGCGGCGTCCAGCGCTGCAGCGTCCGCATCGGGGAATTGCCGGGTCAGCTCCCGGCGTAAAAGGGATTCCGGCAGGGCATTCAGCGCCAGTTCCGTACACCGGGAACGGATGGTGGGCAGCAGTTTTTCCGGATTGTCGCTGAGAAGCAGAAATACGCCGTAGCTGGGAGGTTCTTCCAAAATCTTCAGCAGAGCGTTCTGGCCTTCAATGCCCAATTCCTGGGGGAAAATATAGATCTTATGGGAGCCCTCGTTGGGGCGGATGAATACATCCTCCCGAATCTGGCGGACGATCTTTACCGCCACATTTTTATGCTCCGGATCGGTGACGGTGATTACATCCGGATGGGTATTTGCGAATACCTTCCGGCAGGCGGTACAGGCGCTGCAAGGCTTTTCTTCCGATTCGCACAAAATGGCGGCGCTCAAAAGCCGGGCAAGGGTATGCTTGCCGGAGCCTTCCGGCCCACAGATCAGATAAAAATGGGAAATTCTGCCACGGCCGATGCTGCTGCGCAGATTCTGCCGGAGCTGTTCATTTCCCAGCAGTTCCTCAAATCCCATAGCTTACTCCTGTTTCAAAAATTACATAACGGTGATCTCACCGGCCAGGCTCTTGGCAAAGAGCTTTGTGATCTCACTCGGGGTCATCCCCTGGCCGATGGCCCACATCAGCTTGGTCATTGCGGCCTCGGAGGTCATATCCCGGCCCTGGATCACGCCCATATCCAGCAGCTTATTGCCTACCTGGTAGACCCGCAGGTCGGAGCTGTCGTATAGGCACTGGGTGGTGACCACCACGCTGATACCTGCATCTACTGCTTTGCGGATGCCCGCAAGGCCTTGGTTCAGCACATTGATGCCGCCTAAGCCAAAGGCCTCCATCACGATGCCCTTATAGCCCATAGCTGCCAAGGCGTCAAAAATATCGGCGGACAGACCGGGGGTCAGTTTTAAAAGGAATACGTTGCTGCTGATGGTGTCCAGCAGTTGGGGAACGCCGGCGGGATTGGGCAGTACCCTGGGGTCGGTGACCAGACCCTGAGAACTGACTACGCCGGCATAGCGGGCATTGATGCTCTCAAAGGCGGAAAAACCGGAGGCCCGGACCTTGACGGCACGGCAACCCAGCATTACCTTGCGGTCAAAGGCCAGAAATACGCCGGGATGTCCCGATGCTGCCATAGCAAAGGCGGTACGCAGGTTGTCCGGCCCATCGGACAGCACGTCAGCCAATGGCAGCTGGGAACCGGTGAATACCACGGGGATATCGATTCCCGGAAGCATAAAGGTCACCGCAGAGGCGGTGTAGGCCATAGTGTCGGTACCGTGGGAGACCACGATGCCATCAAAGCCACGGCGGCGTTCATAAATATGCCGGGCGATCTGCTGCCATTCCTCAGGTCGGATGTTGGAGGAATCCAGACACAGAACGTCCTCCACGGTGATATCATAGTATGTGCCAAGCTGCTGGATCTCCCGCTCCATTACGCCGGAGTGGTGGGGCTCCAAGCCCTCTTCGCCGGGACGGCAGGCGATGGTGCCGCCGGTGGTCAGCAGCAAAATGCGCTTTTTCTGTTCCATATAGCTACGTCACTTTCCGGTATTTACATACCTAGTCATCATTATTATACCGCTCAAGAGAAAAAATAGCAAGAGGGAGAATAGGGGGAGATTTTCAGATTCCGGTTTATCGAGCCGAATTCCATACGCCAGTGTAGGGCGGCGGCTTGCTGCCGCCGATGATTTTGTAAAACAAAATCATATCACCGCAGGTGATCATTGGCTATTTCCTTCGGAAATCCCAATAATTTATGTGTAAATTATTG
>JAFSFK010000182.1 GCA_017435245.1 Oscillospiraceae bacterium
CATCTGTGACCGTGTGGTCATTATGTATCTGGGCAAGGTGGTGGAGATCGGCACCAAGGACGATATTTTCAAGAACCCCCAGCACCCCTACACCCAGGCACTGCTGTCCGCCATTCCTATGGTGGGCAAGAAGGACCGTGGGGAGCGGATCATTCTGGAGGGCGACATTCCCAGCCCCGTGAATCCCCCCGCCGGCTGCCGGTTCCACACCCGCTGCAAGTACGCAACCGAGCGCTGCGCAACAGAGGTTCCTCAGCTGCACTGCACCGGTGGCGAGCATTGCGTGGCTTGCCATCTGATGGACGCAGGTGAATAAAATGGGAACCAACCCCTGGACCTTTATTGCCATTGCCGTTTTCGGCGGTGCAGCAGGTATTATTGCTCTGTCGGCGCTGATCAGTCTGACAATGTCCTTTTTTTCCGGTCGTACCGTAAACAAGACAGTGGATCATTTTCTGCTGAAGCTTGAGGGAAAGCTGCCCGGACGAAACTGCGGTGAATGCGGATGCGAAAACTGTCGTGTGTATGCTGAGGCGCTTTTGAATCGGGATATGGATTTTGACAAGTGTCCTTATGGGAACCAATCCCTGCCGGAGGAGCTGGAAGGGATCGTAGACGATTTTTGGAAGATCGCCAACGATCGTGCTCCTGTGGAAAAACGCCGTTTCTGGCAGCGCAAGGACGACATCGGCAAGTAATATTTCTAAAAATGACTGACCTGTTTTTCTTCTGAAAGACAGGTCAGTACTATTATTCTTTGGTTACCTGTGGTATAATAGCAAAAAAGCAAGGAGGGAAGGCAATGGATCAGTTCAAATTGGTGGCACCTTACCAGCCGACGGGAGATCAGCCGGAAGCGATTCGGGCATTGGTGCAGGGTGCGGAGCTGGGGATCCGTGAACAGACCCTTCTGGGTGTTACCGGTTCCGGTAAGACTTTTACTATGGCGAATGTGATCGCAAAATTGAACCGTCCGACGTTGGTTTTGGCCCATAATAAGACCTTAGCTGCTCAGTTATGTACTGAGTTTCGGGAGTTCTTCCCGGATAACGCTGTAGAGTATTTTATATCCTACTATGACTACTACCAGCCGGAAGCCTACATTGCCCATACGGATACTTATATTGAGAAGGATTCTTCTGTCAATGAGGAGATCGACCGCCTTCGTCACAGTGCTACCTCAGCGCTGTTTGAGCGGCGGGATGTGATCGTGGTTTCGTCGGTCAGCTGCTTGTATGGTCTGGGTGACCCCATTGACTATAAGAGTATGGTGATCTCCTTGCGGGTAGGTCAGGAACGTCCCTTGGATGAGATCCTGAAAAAACTAACAGAGATCCGATATGAGCGAAATGACATCGATTTTTCCCGAAATAAGTTCCGTGTTCGTGGGGACACCCTGGAGGTGTATCCAGCTTACTGGACAGGCCGAGCCATTCGTGTGGAATTTTTTGGAGATGAGATCGACCGGATCTCGGAGATCAATGCGGTATCCGGAATGGTGGAGCGGTACATTGACCACGTTGCCATTTATCCCGCCAGCCATTACGTGGCATCCCGGGAGAAAATGGAGCGGGCAATGAAGGAGATCCGCCGGGAGTGCGATGAGCAGGTGGCGTATTTCCAGGCCAATAATAAGCTTCTGGAAGCCCAGCGGATCGCACAGCGAACCGCCTATGATCTGGAAATGCTGACAGAGATCGGCTTTTGTACCGGTATTGAAAACTATTCCCGTGTAATTCAGGGCAGACAGCCGGGAACGCCTCCTACGACTTTGCTGGATTATTTCCCGGATGACTTCCTCCTTTTTGTGGACGAGAGCCACGTGACGCTCCCACAGTGCCGGGCAATGTATGCCGGTGACCGTAGTCGAAAGGATGCCCTTGTCAATTACGGATTCCGTCTGCCTTCGGCTTACGATAACCGTCCCTTGAATTTTGATGAATTTGATTCCAAGCTGAATCAGGTGATCTATGTTTCGGCAACACCTGCCCAATATGAGCAGACCCGTTCCGGACAGACAGTGGAGCAAGTCATTCGTCCCACCGGACTTTTGGACCCCGTAGTGGAGGTAAGACCCATTGAAGGGCAGATCGATGACCTGATAGGGGAGATCAATGCACGCAGTGCCCGGAATGAACGGGTGCTGGTGACTACCCTCACCAAGAAGATGGCGGAGGATCTGACCACCTACCTGCAAAAGGCGGGGATCAAGGTGCGGTATATGCACTCGGATATCGGCGCAATGGAGCGGATGGAGATCATCCGGGATCTGCGGATGGCGAAATTCGACGTTCTTGTGGGCATCAACCTGCTGCGTGAGGGCCTTGATCTGCCGGAAGTCAGTCTGGTTGCGATTTTGGATGCGGACAAGGAAGGCTTCCTGCGCTCCGAGACCAGCTTGATCCAGACCATCGGACGTGCCGCCCGAAATGCTGACGGCCTTGTAATTATGTATGCGGATAATATCACGCCGTCTATGCGTGCAGCAATGGATGAAACAGAGCGCCGCCGGCAGATCCAGGATGCGTATAACCAGGAACACGGCATTGTCCCCAAGACGATCATTAAGTCCGTCCGGGATCTCATTGAGATATCCTCGCCCACAGCGGAACGGAAGGGCCGCAATGGTGTGAAGATGACCAAAGCGGAGAAGGAAAAGGAGATCGCCCGTCTGGAAAAGCAGATGAAGGAAGCTGCCAAGATGATGGAGTACGAATATGCTGCCATCCTCCGGGATCGCATCATCGAACTTCGTGGAAACACATAAGAAAAGCCGGATGCTCAGCATCCGGCTTTCGGTTTTACAAATCTTATTATACCGTTATCAAATATTGCGGAATTCAAAGTGAAACAGTTGACATGGGATTCACCTGTAATTTATTATAAATATGTCATTTTTGTCCAGATTGAGCTGCTTTGTGAAAGGATGATGTGGGATGAAAGTACGTATACTATGTACTATTTTGGTATTGGCTTTGTGTTGCAGCTTGTTTGCGGTGTGTGCCTACGCCACAGAGGCTTCTATGGAGTATAATCTATCTGAACTTTTGGAGCAGGGGAAGATCAAACCCCTAGGAAGGACCCAGACTGGTGGTAATGGTATTTTGGGTGACTGGTCCGGTTCCGGCTTTGAGATGAATGTCAGCGGTAACGGTGGCAGCCTGTCCGTTGGAATCGAAACTTCCTATGCCTGCACCTGGGCAGTCCTTGTTGACGGTGAGCAGGTATTCTGGGAGCGGATCCCCACAGGCACAAACACCATTTCGGTGGATGTTCCTGCAGGCAACCATAAGATCACCGTTATTAAGGAAAGCGAGATAAGCTCCATTGAAACGGATTACTGTGACCTGACCACACTGTCCTTTGGCGGCAATATTGAATCCGCTCCCCCAAGCAAGGATCTGCTCATTGAGTTTGTGGGCGATTCCTATACCTGCGGTCACGGCACCTTAGGTGCCTATCAGCCTGCTAAGATCTGGACGGTTTATGACCACTCCTTTATGCACGCATACCCTTGGTATGTGGCAAAGGAATTGAATGCGGATTACTCCCTGGCTGCCCGTGGCGGTATCGGTCTGTTTACCGGTGTCAGCACCCAGCAGGGAACGACAAACAAGACAACCATTGCAGATATTTATAGCTATACCTCCGGCTTCCGCAAGAGTGAAGGCCAGTATGATTTTGCCCGCCAGCCGGACGTGATCTTTATTGGAATTGGTGCCAATGACGGCATCTCCACTACAGATTCCGCTACCAATATCGATGCTTGGAAGGCCAAGCTGGAAACCTTTGTGGATCAGATCCGTGCGAAGAATCCCGATGCGGCTATCGTGATGTGGAACCACCGTGCGGTTAAGTTCCGTGCTATCACGCAGATCGTGGAAGAGCGGAAGGAAACCGACCCCAATCTGTATGCCTTCAGTTTTTCTCACCAGGGCAACGGCTCTGCGGCGTTATACACCCAGTTTGCCGGCCATCCCAGCGCAGCGGATTCTGAATCCCTGGGCAAAGCGATAGCAAAATTCCTGATAAATAGCGGTATTGTCCCTCAGAAAGAGGAAACTGCCCACTATAACGATCTGGTTTACTATGCTTGTGAAAACGGCAGCGACAGCAATGACGGTAAGACCATCGGTACGGCGAAGAACACCCTGTACGGCGCTTTGACCCAGGCAAAACAGGACAACCCGGAATTTGCCGGTGATGCCCGTGTCGTGGTTTATGTGGATGGTGTCATTAGGAATAAAAGCACCAGTACTCAGGCATTTGCTGACGCCGATGGTACATTAAAGACGGCATCCGGCAAGAATGTGCCTGTTTTGGTGACTACATACAACTATAGCGGTACAAAAGCGGTTGTGGATACCGCCCATAATCCTACGAATGCGGCCAGCGGCATCGTTTACTTCTGCAATGATGTGACGATGAAGGATATTACCTTCCAGGCAACTACCAACGAGGTCAATGGATGCCATGATTATCAGATATTTACCGGTTACAATCAGGTTACTTTTGATAATGTAACCTTTGCCAAGGCGGGTGCAGCACCTACCGCTCACGAGGACTATGACTGGCAAATCAGTGCGACTCAGATCGTGGGTACGGTTGAGCTGCCTTCCGGACAGTTTACATCTTCCGTTACCTTCAAAAACGGCGATTATACGGATATTGATGTGGCAGCGGTTCGTACAAACAAGCTTTATAACGGTACGGTTACCTCCTGTCCTGGGGTAGATGCTAAGATCATCGTAGGCAAGGGGGCACAGCTGGGAACAGTGTATAACCGCTATGGCACATTGTCGGTTGGAAGCTCCTGTGTTGAGGTACACGGAGGCTCTATCGAGCAGTATTATGGCACCAGCGACGGTGCTTCCGGCAGTAAAAAGACCTTTGCCGGTGATATCAACTTTGTGATGACCAGCGGAAGCGTAGAAGGTGCCAGCTTCAATTCTGCCGGCAGTTATGTTGTGATCAACGGTGATATCAATAATACGGTTTCCGGCGGTACGATTACTATTCGCCCCACCGTTAATTATGACGGCATCTTCCTTGCCGGCAGAAACGAAGTTACAGTGAATAATGTTAATAACACCATTTCCGGTGGTGGTCTGTATATTCAGTGCGATACCGCCAGCCTGGATGCCTGTTATTATTTCGGCGGATCCCGCAACGCCAATGTTAAGGGCAATGTGACCAATAAGATCTCCGGTGGTAGTTTTATTCCGATGAATGGTGCATACGCCACCAAGAGCGGTTTTTATTTCGGACAGTATTCCGGCACCATCGCTGGAACACTATGTAACGAGATCTCCGCCGGTACATTCGATTTGGGTGCAAATGCCAATAGCGTAACCTATATGGGTGCCCGGAATCCCAATAGCCCTATTGGTAAAATTGTAAATGTTTTCGGACAAAAGGGTTCTGATCAGGGTCCTGTGTTCTATGGTACAAATCTGCGGCTGGCAGGTGGCTGGAGCCAGGTCGGTGTGACAAAAGCGGCTTCTGCAGAACCGAAGGCCAGTGAATGCAGCGATACGGTAGTATTGTCCAATACCTTCTACGGAGGCTTGTTTGAGCGTTTTATTTGTGGCAGCTGCGCCAGTGCCACAAGAACGGACAGTGGCTACTATAGCTTTATCAAGGGAAGCATCGAGAACAATATTTACGGCGGTCAGTTCTGGTCTACCTTTATGTGTGCCGGATACGATGCTGTGTATGGAAAAGTAACCACCAACATTTATGACGGTTGCATCGGCGAGATCTTTGGCGCCGGTGTCAGTGCCAAGGTTTATGACGGCGTAGAACTGAACATTTATGGTCTTAAAGACAACGGACCTGTCAGAAGCACCCTTGCCACGATCAATGCAGGTTCTTCCAAATCCACCGTCCCTGCGCCCCAGACACCGGGAAGAGCATCCGTTAAGCTGACGATTACCCCCGAGGAAACTACAACATTCCATACCCCGCTGCGTATTTCCGGGGCAGAGGGAAAGGTGGAAGTGGATGTTTCCGGCGGTACTTATTCCAAGGGCTTCAGTGTTAACGGTGTGACGGTTCTGGATGCTTTGGCAGAAGGCCATATGCCTGTGGATGCTTCCGGAACGGTGATCGTGCCGACAGAAGCTATGACCTCCACCGGCACGGCTTCTGTGACGGTGCAAAAGGTGTACTACGGTTATACTTCCTGCGCAGATGATGCCCAGAAATGTTATACCACCGATCCTAATGCAAGCGACTCTAAACCGGCACATAACTATGAGAATCAGATCTGTACCGTGTGCGGTCGGTCTGAAAACGGAGAAGTCCAAACCCACTCTCACGAATGTGAGCATTGTGAGGGAGCAAACTGGTTGCCATGGAATGGCGATGTTCAGAAACTATATAATGGCGGTCATTTCTACCTGACAAATGAAACCACTATGAGCGCATGTATGGATGTACAAAGCTTGGTGAATAAGGCTGTTGATGTGACGATTTGCTTAAACGGTCAGACGCTGAAGGGACCTGCAAGTGCCCGTATGTTCCGGTTGTCCGGAGGCGCAAAGGTCACTATCGTAGACTGTACTGCGGCCACTGTTGCAGGTAGCTATACTGCCGGTTCCATCAAGCCCCAGTTCCATAACATCAAGGGCGTTGTGGCAGGTATCTATTCCGATGTCAGCGGTGAGCCACAGTCTGGATTTACCCTGTATGACGGTATCGTTGACGGCGGTGGAAACAACAACACATCTGCGGTCACCTCTACCAATGTTGGTGGCGGCCTGTTGGATATGAATAGCAATAGCAAGATCGATCTGTATGGCGGCGTGCTGAAGAATTATACCAGTTACTACGGCGGTGCCATTTATATTGGCAGCGGTACGTTGACTATTGACGGCGGAACGATTAAAGATTGCAATGCTACCCGTGGCAGAGCAATTATGATCAGAAATTCCGGTAAGGCCGTACTGGAAAGCGGCCAGATCCTTGGTGGAGCATCCAGCCATGGTTTGATTGTTTTGCAGAACGGTGGTACTTTGACAGTCAATGGCGGCAAGATCGGCGATACCGAAGGTAACAATGGCCACGGTATCCATATCAACGGTGCGAACTCCTCCGTCACAATGAACGGTGGTGAAATTTCCGGCAATGCCAACTACGGCGTTTGGATCGACGGCGGCACTCTCCATATGAGTGGCGGTAAAATCCACGGCAATATGCACGGTGTCGTGATAAGCAGCGGTACCTTTAATATGACCGGCGGCGAGATCACAGGAAATACCACCGTCAGTGAGGGTGCGGGTGTTCGCATCAATGGTGGCACATGCAATATGTCTGGTGGTAAAATCTACGGTAACTCCAGCACCGACAGTTCTTCCGGTACCGGCGGTGTCCGGGTGTCTGGTACATTCAATATGACCGGCGGCGAGATTTACGGCAATAGTGCACCTGCTTCTGCTTCCAGCCAGATCCAAACTGCCGATGAAGCGGCACAGATCAGCATTTCTGGTGCTGCGAAGGTTACTGCCGGGACAGCAAGTAAAAATGCAGTCAATGCGTTTAAGGGCATTGTTACCGTTTCCGGCGGTAATGTATCTGGCTCTGTTACTACAGGCTCCGGTGGCGCACTTTCAATTACCGGCGGTGTGTTTGATACGGATGTGACGACCTATGTTGCTGACGGTTATCAGCAGTATCTCAGCGGAGAGGTTGGTACTATTTGCACGGAACATACCTATCAAAACGGTACATGTATCCGTTGTGGTGCTGAGGAACCCGTTGCTAAGTTCGACTTTGCCGGTTCTACCATGACCCTGGGCAACGAGCTGGTTCTGAACTTCGTTTACAACAAGGCTCTGCTCACTGGTACCGATAACTACGCAAAGGTCACCATCGCTCGTGAGGGCGGCGACTACACCTATGAGATTCCTCAGGGTGAGTGGACTGCATTCAATGCATCCTTGAACCAGATCCCTGTCAAGGTATTTGCCAAGGAAATGACCGACGAAGTTACCGTGGTCATCTGCAACGCAGCCGGACAGGAAGTATCCAACCCCCGTACCGGTTCTGTGGTTGCCTACTGCAATAATCTGTTCGAAAAGAGCACTGTGCAGAAGGACAAGGCCATGGCAGTGGATATGCTGAACTATGGTGCGGCAGCTCAGATCCAGTTCAATTACAGAGAGGAAACTCTGGCAAATGCAGG
>JAFSFK010000183.1 GCA_017435245.1 Oscillospiraceae bacterium
CAACAGCTCGATAAACTGGAATTTATGGAGTACTGTGCTCTCAAGAGTTGCGTTCCTTTTAACAAAATGGAAACAGAAGGCTTTGCAACGCAGGAACGATACCGAGCGTAGCTTTGTCGATGATTGCCGCATAGTGCACGAATTGCCTGCCGGGGCATCCCGGCCGATAAACTGGAATTTGTATGTACCGGCGGGGTGATATCTGCCCCGCCATTTTCGCATCCTGCCGGCGATACTCTTGACAACAAATGTAGCGAGTATTCATCCCTTCGTCGTCACGATGAGATCGATTTCTCTTCATCTGCTGTCCAAAAATAGTTTGCCCCGGCTTGCGCCGTATATACGCAAGCCGGGGCAATTTTAAAAATTTTTATTTGTCCAGATGGACGTTGATGTGAGGATACGTCATAGTAATGCCCTTGGCATCAAAAATAGCCTTCACATTTTTATTGCCTTCAAAGAGGGTGGTCCAATAATCGTCAGCAGTACACCAGATCTGCAGGATATAATTGATAGCGCTCTCGCCGTAGCTCTGGACCGCTGCAAAGGGTGCGGGATCTTCCAAAGCAGTGGGGACCTTGCCGGCTTCCCGGAGCGCTTCCAGCACATCCTCTACGGCGCTGGTGTAGGCGGCGGAAACGGTAATATCCACACGGCGCTTGCCGGTGGCGGAGAAATTGACGATCTGGGCAGCCACCACGGCGCTGTTGGGGATAGATACCAGCTTGTTATCAGCGGTTGCCAGCTTGGTATAGGTCAGACCGATCTCATTGACGGTGCCGGACTGACCGGCGATCTCCACGAAATCTCCGGAGGCGAAGGGCTTGGTATACAGCAGGGTAAAGCCGCCGATGACATTGGACAGGATGTTCTGCAGCGCCAGAGAAACAGCCAGGGTCAGCACACTGGCCAGCGCCACGATTCCGGTAACGTCGATCCCCAGCTTGGAGGCAATGATCAGAAGCAGCAGAACATACAAAACGACCTTGATCACATTTTTGATCAGCTTATGGGCGGCCACCTCCAGCTTGGATTTGACCAGCACCTTGTCCACCAGCTTCAGCAAAAACTGGATCAGCAGAATGCCGACTACAGCGATGATGGCGGCAGGCAAGATGTTGCTCAGAATAAAAGCACCGGCAACAGATAACCAGGACAAAACAGTAGGCATATACAACACTCCTTATGTAAAAATTAGGATATTTCCATTATATCATCCTTTTGTTGGTATGCAAGAGGATTTCTTTACATTTTCTTTCGGTTATGTTATACTATCTAAAATGTTTGTGTGGAGTTGAGAGCTTTGAAGTTCGACAATACCTATGTATCTATCGATCTGGACCGGATCAGCGCCAATTTCCGTGCCATTCGGGAAAAAGCGGGTGTGCCGGTGATGGCCATTATCAAGGCCGATGCTTACGGTCACGGTGCCATCCAGATCGCCCGGCATCTGCAGGATGAGTGCGGTTTTTTCGGCGTTTCCTCGATGCTGGAGGCGATGGAGCTGCGGCAGGCCGGGGTAGATACGCCGATTCTGGTTTTGGGGCATACCCGTACAGCAGCCTTTGCTGAGGCGGTCCGGGAGAATATTCGCCCCACCATTTACCGTTACGAGGATGCCCAGGCCCTCTCGGAGGAGGCTGTTCGGCAGGGGAAGACGGTACCCTTCCATTTTGCGGTGGATACGGGTATGGGCCGGTTAGGTTTTCAAGCAACTCAAGCGGAGGCAGATATCTGCGCTAAGATCGCCCAGCTCCCCAACCTGGAGGCAGAAGGACTTTTCAGCCACTTCGCCACAGCCGACTGTGCGGATCTAAGCCGGGCAAGAGAACAGGCGCAGCTGTTTGACAGCTTTGATAAAATGCTCCGGGACCGGGGCGTGGCGGTAAAGCTGCGGCATCTGGATAACTCCGCAGGTCTGATGAATTTTGAGAATCATTATGAGATGGTCCGTTCCGGTATCGTCACTTACGGTATGTACCCCAGCGAGGAGGTCGAGCAGACACTTTTGAAGCTGGAGCCTGCCCTGAGTTGGCACAGCCGTGTGACCCATGTAAAGCTGCTGGAGCCGGGCAGACCCATCAGCTACGGCGGTACTTACGTGACGGAAAAGCCTACCATAGTGGCCACCGTTCCTGTGGGCTATGCCGATGGTTACCGCAGAAGCCTGAGCAACCGGTTCTACGTGCTGATCCGTGGCAAGAAAGCACCCATTCTGGGTCGTGTGTGTATGGACCAGATGATGGTGGACGTGACGGACATCCCCGATGTGCAGATCAATGACCGGGTGGTGCTGGTTGGTCGTGATGGCGACCAGGTGATCACGATGGAGGAGATCGCCGGGGTGGCGGATTCCTTCAATTACGAATTTGTCTGCGGCATCAGCCGCCGGGTGCCCCGGTTCTATTACCGGGAGGGCCAGCGGGTCAACCAGGTGCATTACCTTTTGGATACATAGACGATACCCGGCGCAATGCGCCGGGTATTTTGCATCATTAAATTCCGATTTATCGAGCTGTTTGTTAGGCGCATAATCCAAAGCCTCCCCTGTGTAAGGGGAGGTGTCTGAAATCTGTGATTTCAGACGGAGGGGTTGTAATCTAACGGATTTTGACAATCCCCCAGTCGAAAATCAAAGATTTTCGACAGCCCTCTTTACACAAGGGGGCCTTTGGTGGAGCGTCGTACTGCTCGATAAACTGGACTTTGAAAAGGAGGGGCAAGGCCCCTCCTTTGGTCAATCATCATAATATGGCTTGGCAATCTGGTTTACATAATTCCAAGCACGGAGATCTTCATTGATATAATAGCCCCGGCTCATTGCCCATTTTGCGGCGTTTGCTACCTCCGGATCGGGATCCGCTTGCAGCTGCGCAATATAAGGAACAGCGCCGTGTCCCAAAGAATCCAGATACTCTACGTCCACGGTCTCCAGCTTTCCGGTCTGATAGGCTTTTACGTTATACCGGGCTACTACCGTATCCACATCCGCCCAGGCAACAGCCGCACCCATTGCCAGGGCCAGGATCAGTGCGATCTTCATATAGCTCAGCTTGGGAGCAAACAGCCAGATGCATACCAGCACAGTGGTCAGTCCCAGCCAGAAGATGATCACCTGGGTCAGTACCCGCAGCCGGGTCAGACCAAAAGAACCGATATACAGGAACATCTTGGCACTTGCGCTGACCGCCAGAAAAACGGTGACGATACCAATAAACAGGCAGATCAGCCGGGTGGCCTTGGGGGCATCGCCCCGAACCAATCCCACGGAAAGGGCAATGATCGCCAGGTTGATGGCGCACAACCACGCCATTTCAAAAAAACCACGGCGGGCGTACTGGGCAACGGTGAAATCTTCCGGAAGGATCCCGGAAAAACCTCCGGAGAAATATGCCAGCTGGCTGACCAGATATACCCCGTAGACAACGGCGATGGCGACCAAAACTGTGTTTACCGTGATGGCGGAAATGCCTTTTCTGCGCTGGGGTGCAGGATCTTCTTTTTTTGCGTGCTGCAGCGCTGTTGCCCGGACGAAGAAAAATACGGCAAGGAGGGTGCCGAAGATCAGGGTGACCAATATTTCCTCCAGATCGATCTCAGGAAGTTTGGACAGCAGTGCGTCAAAGGCGGCATCGGCGCTGGTGAGCAGCGGGATCAGGATCAGCAGAAGGGGAAAAGCGATCACCAGACCCAGCAGAACCGCACCGCCCTTTTTGCCGGCAGAGCCGCTGCTGCGCAGACTTTGGAAAAGACCTCGTACAGAAGGATCCAGCTTGGCAACTCCCAGCATAAATACGGTGCGGGGGATATCCAGCACAGAGGAAAAGCCACCGGGGCAGCGGTGGTTTTGACCTGCCAGCAGGCAAAGCCCCAAATTTACGCTGACGATGAGAAAGCACACCATAATAAATTTTACAAAGCTGTCATCACTGCGGGCAAAGCTGCCGCAGATCACCAGATCCAAGGCCAAAAGCGTGCCGGTATAGATGGTCAATCTATGGCCTTTCAGCAGCAGATAAGCAGTACTTATAAGGATGATGCCTCCCAGACCGACGGCAGCACCGATGTTGAAACCGCCGAAATAGATGCTGTTAAAAAAGAACCAGCTGCAGATCAGAATCAAAAAACCGAGGACAATTTCCTGTTTCCCGGCGGGAAAGGTCTCCGGCTTTTTGGGCACAGCCGGCGGCACAGGTGAAAAATACTGCGGTTGTTTATTCTCTTCCATAAGGATACTCCTTTCATCGCAAGTCAATAGGATTCTTCATAATAATAAAAGCAGTTACAAATCTTTTCGGTATAGAATCGGTTATCCCCACCTTCTTCTTTCCACAGAAAACCATCACCGAAAGGAATCAAACCTTCGGAAACGGAGGGATAAAAGGCGGTCATATCGTCTTGTGGAGAGCAGAAAAACCCGACATAGGTTGAACTTGGAGTTATGCCCACTCCGCCACAGTAAAAGTCTACAGCCGATGTATTCACAGATACACTTATTACGATTCCGCTGTTTTCAAAGTGAGAAACGTCGTTTTCTTCGATTGCTTGCAGTAATTCTTCCTCATGCGCTATGACAAAGGAGAAGATGTCTTGTTTTTTAGCCCGGTCATCCCCTTGTGCGACCACAGCGGAAAGAAAAACGGCACCAAACAAATCAGAACAGCCGGACAGAGAAAGCAATATGATGGCCGTAATCACGATACATAAAGCTTTTTTCATTAGGCAGCCCCTCCTTCCAGAAAGAATGAAAATCCAGTTTATCGAGCTGTTCGGTAAATCTACCGTCATACCTCGTAGGGGCGGCGTTTCGCCGCCCGCCCAAAAATTTGCGTACAAATTATTGGGATTTCCGAAGGAAACAACAAATTATCGCCTTACGGCGATAGGATTTTGTTTCGCAAAATCCTCGGGCGGCGAAACGCCGCTCCTACATTCCCTAACGGACATCTGCTCGATAAACTGGAATTTACAGATATATCCTCAGGTGTCAAAGCGAAGGTATTGGAGGGTATGGGCGTTAGAATCCAAAATCGCCAAAGTGAAGTTGTAGGAACTCCGGGAAAAGAGGTCAGAATCGCTATATGGATCGGTACTGTCGCTAAAACGGTCATAAAAATAGTAGTATCCGCTTTCTATCGGGTCAAATAGCGGGTTACCTTCCTCATCTTTGAACATTGGTTCACGAACATAATTATCGCCATGTTCACCGTATACACTACAGCTTAGATTTTTGGTCAGTGGCAAAGGCTTCCAATGCTCTGTCAGATGTTCTTCCAAACGAGCATATTCCTCTGGGGTAAAGGAGAGTATAACTATACTTTCTCCGTCACCCAGCCAACCGCTGTGGGTATCTCGGTTCTCTAAAATTTCGCCTTGGGAAATATCCAGTTGCAAATCTTCTGCCACAAAATCCAGAGGAACGGTTTGCTCTGTTTCCGAGGAAAATGGCATAGAAATAACATACAAAAAGAAAAAGAACCAAACAAAAAGCTTTTCCATAACAGGCACCTTTGATTTACTGCGTGTTTTCTACAAATTCAAACAGGTCGCCGGGTTGGCACTGTAGCTCCCGGCAGATAGCCTCCATGGTGCTCATTCTCACAGCTTTGGCCTTTCCGGTTTTCAGAATGGACAAATTGGCGGGGGTCATACCCACCCGCTGGGCAAGTTCCAAAGAGGTCATTTTCCGCTTGGCCAGCATCACATCTAAATTTACAATGATCGCCATAATAACCTCCTTAGATCGTCAGGTCATTTTCTTCCCGGATCTCCACAGCGGCGGTCATTACCCGCACAAGGACGGTGACCACCAGCGCCAGGAAAGCCATAATAATGACCATAAACACCAGAGGCAGATAGAAAAAGGCGGTGGGCAGGCACACCAGACTGATCCCGGCGCAGCACCAGCGAATGGTGCGGATGCAGCTTACGTTCTTCCCGGTGAATACCTGCTCCTTTAAAATAGAACGCAGCAGCCGGTCGATCTGCCACAGTGCGACGGCAGTGATTATGGCACACAGGTAGAAGGCCAGTGTCAGGGCAGTCTGTCCGGCTGGAGTGAGGGGACGAAAGCCTATGTACCAGCGCAGGATCATAGGAAAGGTGGGCAGCAGACCCACAAGCAGCACAGCAACCAGTCGGCTGACCCACAGGGTGATATGGGTGACGATGTTATTTCGGGACATAAGAATTACCTCCTTTTGGGAGATCATACCATTGAAATTATCGAATGTCAATAATAAATTAAAGAAAATTGATAATTATTTACTATGCCGGTTGCTTTACCGGGCAGGCAAGCCATGCCCGGCAGAGCGAAAACGGATGTTTTTACTCGGAATCGTCATATCCTTAAATTCCAGTTTATCGAACAGTCTTCAATAGAACTTGTAGGGGCGATTATCAATCGCCCGCCCAATTATTTGTGTGCAAATAATTGGGATTTCCGGAGGAAATCATATATTATCACCTGTCGGTGATGGGATTTTGTTTTACAAAATCC
>JAFSFK010000184.1 GCA_017435245.1 Oscillospiraceae bacterium
AAGGCTCCCTTGCCTAAAGGGAGCTGTCAAAAATCTATGATTTTTGACTGAGGGATTTGCAGCAATGGGCATCAGTATACGATACTTTTCGGCGAATTCGTACAGTATCCCCCCGACCCGGCTGTCGCCGGGCCACCCCCCGTTAGGCAAGGGGGGCGTTGGATTGTACGCCTAACCTTCTGCTCGATAAACCGGAATTTGATGCGATTATGAGGTTTATTATGAAAGAAAAGAAATCTACAACCGAAGATTTCCGGCAAGAGGAGCAGATCTACCAGACCGGCTCTGTCACGCCTCCGAAGAACTATGGGGGAATTATTGCCTTTTTGCTGGTACTGGTGATCTTCCTGTGCGGGATTTCCACAGCACTGGGTCTGATGAATATTCGTTTGTTCCGCCAGCTGTCCGCCGCCGATGCCCAAGATGAAAATTGTGCCGTTGCCTTTTCGGATGCTGCCACCTTGGATTCTGACCTTGCCGATGATGCGCTGGTGCATTTCTCCATCGGCTTTACCGGCCAAGGGATCCCAGCCTTCTGGCAGCATTATCACGATCTGCCCCAGGGCATTTATATCACCGAGGTCCAAAGCGCCAGCGCCGCAGAGGAAAGCGGTATTTTGCCCGGTGATGTCCTCATTTCTCTGGACGGGATCCCCGTTCCCAATTCCGAAACCCTCCAGTCTATTCTGGATACGTTTCTTTCCGGGGAAGCGTTGGAGGCAGTGATCTGCCGCTCCGGCAGCGAGTTAAAACTGACAGTTACCATTGATTAAAAGAAGGTTTTTCCCATGTCTGAATCTGTTTATCGCCAATCCTTTACCATTGAGGACATTCATCTTGACCGGTTTCGCCGGTTAAAGCCCTCAGTTCTTTTATACTTTGTTCAGGAGATTTCCGGACAGCACGCAGCACTGTTGGGCACAAGCTGGGAGGCTCTGGCTGAAAAGAATCTTTTCTGGGCCATTATCCGTCACCGCATCCAGATCACCCGGATGCCCACCGCCGGGGAGACCCTGCATCTGCAGACCTGGCCTATGCCCACTACCCGAACCGCTTACCCCCGTGCCACCGTGGCATACGACGATCAGGGGCAGGAGGTGTTCCGAACCGTAGCATTGTGGGTACTGATGGACCTTAAAACCAGATCGATGGTCCTGCCGGGAAAAAGCGGTGTTGCCGTTCCGGGAATTCTCCGGGGCGACGAACTGGAAACTCCCGCCTCTCTGACACCTGCGCTTCTTAAGCATAACACTATGCGCCGTGTTGGCTTCAGTGAGCTGGACCGCAACGGACATATGAACAATACCCGGTATTTGGATTGGGTCAGTGACTTACTGCCCAGCTCCTTCCACGCAGAGCAAACCCCTGCCCAGATCAATCTGTGCTATTTGGCAGAAGCCAAGGAAGATCAGCAGCTCCGCCTTTCCTGGGAAATGACCCCGGAAGGTACCCTTCGGGTAGATGCCGAGCGAACAAACGAGGATGGACAAGTACACCGGATCTTCAGTGCCGGTGTCACATTTTCGCAGGTGTGTACTCCTTAAAAATTTCGTTTTTGCAATGTTTTTCAAACGGTTTCTTCCGATATTCTGTAAACTAAACAGTTTATTAGGAGAAAACAGTATTTCTCCTGGTTTTCCACCCTTAATCCCTGTAAACCCCCGGTTTACAGGGGCTTTTTCAAGCTTGCCTGTGGAAAAACCTGTGGAGAATGTGGATAACTCTCCTCCTGGATCCCCAGAAAATTCCCCATAATTTTTTGTTTATGTAAACCTGTGTTCCGTTCCATCCTCGTTTCTTTTCTGTAACCGATTGTCACCCAAATTCCGTTTTATTGCGCTGTCAAAGCCTCCCTTGTGTAAAGGGAGGTGGCACGGCGTAGCCGTGACGGAGGGATTGCTAGGAATTGTTTCGTCACAAAAAATGTGCGTGATTGCTACATCTTTAAACAATCCCCCAGTCGAAAATCGCAGATTTTCGCCAGCCCCCTTTACACAAGGGGGCCTTTGGGTGCGGTGCGCAACTGCCCGATAAACTGGAATTTAAAATGCGCTGTAAGGTCGTTCCTTACAGCGCATTTTATTATTTCACTTTTTTCAGCACCACAGCGGTTCGGTTGGGCAGATACATCTGGAAGCCCACCTTGCCGTTTTCATTTTTCTTGGCGGTGTATGTTTGGTGGTAGACCCGTCCCTGTCCGCCGTAGCAATAATCGTCAGTAGACAGGATCACCTCGTATTCTCCCGCAGCGGGCATTTCCACAAAATAACCGTCGTAGGAATTTACCGGGTGGAAGTTAAAGGCAAATACCGCGCCGCCCTTCTTGTAGACCAGCACCTTGTCGTCATTGTGCAGCTGCAGCTGCTTGTCCTGACCGGACAGCACCTTCTGCTTCTTCGCCATATCCACCATGTCCACCTCGAAGGCATGGAGGAATCCATAGCGCAGGTCGGGATTGTCCGCCAGGCTCCACTGCCGGCGGCAGTAGTGATAGCTCCAACCGTTGCCCTCTCTGGGGAAGTCGATCCACTCGGGATGACCGAACTCGTTGCCCATAAAGGTCAGATAGCCCTCGCCGCCCAGGCTCATGGTAATCAGCCGCAGCATCTTGTGCAGCGCCATGCCCCAGTCGATGACCATACTTTCCATATTCCGGGACATATGGGTATACATTTCGCTGTCGCACAGGCGGAACATAATGGTCTTGTCGCCCACCAGCGCCTGGTCGTGGGATTCGCAGTAGCCGATGACCTTTTCATGGCTGCGGCGGATGGCAAGCTCGTAATAGATCTTATTCAAATCCCAGTACTCGTCCGGCACTTCCTTCAGAAGGCGGATCCACATATCCGGCTCACCCATGGCAAGACGGTAGTCAAAGCCCAGACCGCCCTCTTCGATGGGAAGGCACATGCCGGGCATGGCGGACATATCCTCGGCGATCAAAATAGCATCGGGATTCACCTGCCGCACCAGCTCACTTGCCAGCTGCAGGTAAGTAGCCGCCTCCACGTCGGTGTTCATGGAGAAATATTTACTGTTGTTGTCAAAGGCGGTGCCCAGACCGTGGTCGTGGTAAAGCATAGAGGTAACACCGTCAAAACGGAAGCCGTCAAAATGATACTCCGTCTGCCAGAACTTCAGATTACTCAGCAGGAAGTGGAGCACTTCATTTTTGTCGTAGTTGAAGCACTTGGTGCCCCAGGCGCTGTGATCGCCCTTGCCGCCCTCGTGGAAGTACTGGTAGGAAGTTCCGTCAAACTCATTAAATCCCTCCCGGGTATTCTTGGAGGCGTGGGAGTGGACTACGTCCAGCAGCACCGCAATGCCCATTTTGTGGGCTTCGTTAATGAGCGCTTTCAGATCGTCTGGCGTGCCAAACCGGGAGGATGCGGCAAAGAAGTTTGCCACCTGATAGCCGAAGGAAGCGTAGTAGGGATGCTCCATCACCGCCATGATCTGCACTGTGTTGTAGCCCAGCGCCTTGATCCGGGGCAGCACGTTGTCCTTAAACTCCAGATAGGAGCCCACCTTGCCCTCTTCCTGTGCCATGCCCACGTGGCATTCGTAAATGAACAGATTTTTCTTGGGCTTGAAGCCCTTGTCCGTCCACTTAAAAGGCTTTTCCGGGATGTAGATCCGGGCGTTCCATTCAATAGTACCCTCGTCCTGCACCACATACTTGGCATACACCGGGATCCGGCGCAGCTCCTGACCCTTATGAATCACCACCGCCTGTACCCGCTGGTTATTTTTCAGGGCATCACCACCGGGCAGGAAAATTTCAAAAACGCCGTTTTCCTTTTTCTCCATTTTGTGGCTGCGGGCATCCCAGCCGTTAAAATCGCCGGTCAAGTACATCTCGTCGGCAGCGGGCGCCCACTCCCGGTAGTACCAGCCATCAGCAGTCTGATGGAAACCGTAAAACAGATGGGCATTGGCAAAATCGGAAAGTGTGGCAGCATTTTGAAGCAGCTGCTTTTTCTTGTTCTCAAAGCGCTCCGAGCGCAGGTCAAAGTCCTTTTCAAAGGGAGCCAGGTTCTTATCATATTCGATGATCTTATGTTTCATAAGCCATACCTCCTCATTTTATTCTACTATTACTTTACCTTGGTTTGTTTTTTTCGTCAAGGAGAAATGTTTTACAAATTGAAGCGCAAGGGCGCTTCGCCCCAATGCGTGCTCGGTGCGGCAATCATCGGCAAATCTATGCTCGGTATCGTTATATCTTCAAATTACGATTTATCGAGCAGAAGGTTAGGCGTACAATCCAACGCCCCCCTTGCCTAAAGGGGGGTGGCAGTGCGTAAGCACTGACGGGGGGATATTGTACGAATTCGCCTAAATCTATCATATACTGATGCCGATTGCTGCGAATCCCTCAGTCAAAAATCAAAGATTTTTGCCAGCTCCCTTTAGGCAAGGGAGCCTTTGGATGTGCTAATCTGATGGCTCGCTAAATCGGAATTTGGAAATCTGCTGCAGAAAAACGGCTGTCGGGATGACAGCCGTTTTATCAAGTCTTACGGATAAATTTCTCTTTACACTTAGGGCAGGAAATGGCGATCTTGCCCTTGCCCCGGGGGACACGCACCTGCTGACGGCACCGGGGACAGTCATAATAGCGGTGCTCCCGATCCTTAAACCGCTGCACCATCATCAGATACTTCCGGTTTTCCTGGTAACGTTTATAGGTATTTCTGGACAAAGTTCTAAAGATCGCCCAGCCCATTAAAACATAGGAGATCAGCGTCAACAAAAGGTTTACCGGCGCAAAATGTATGAACATACTGATCACGCAAGCGATCAGACCTGCACCCAGGATCACCATATTCAGTTTGTCGGTGCCGTAACGGCCCATCATAAACCGCCGCAGTCCTGCGGAGAGCTTTGCTCCCAGATTGCGCAGCCAGGCTCCAAATCCGCTCATACTCGCTCCTTGCATTTTTGATATTCCTATTATATTGCAATTTGCACGGATTTCAACTGCCTCAGACCATATTTAACGATTTGTTTACAGGCGCACAAATTCCGATTTATCGAGCCATCAGATTAGCACATCCAAAGGCTCCCTTGCCTAAAGGGAGCTGGCAAAAATCTTTGATTTTTGACTGAGGGATTCGCAGCAATCGGCATCAGTATACGATAGATTTAGGCGAATTCGTACAATATCCCC
>JAFSFK010000185.1 GCA_017435245.1 Oscillospiraceae bacterium
ATACTCCTGCTTTCCATTTCGCTTCGGTTTTTTCGGGGAAATATCTGTTTTGTCTTGGTTTACGGGCCATTTGAAATGCCACCTTTCTATTATTTAGTTTTGAAATAAGTATATAAAAAGCCAGCTGCAAATCTTGTCGAATACAGTTGGCTTGGATATTATTTTGTAGAAAAAGCCACCGATTTATGCAAAATCGGTGGCTTTTTTGCTTAGCCTGCGGCTTCCAACATGTTCTCAATAAAGATGCCGTAACCCATTGTGGGATCATTTACCAGTACGTGCGTAACTGCGCCAATTAGCTTTCCGTCCTGTACTAGAGGACTTCCGGACATACCCTGGACGATGCCCCCGGTGGCGGTCAATAGTGCCGGATCTGTCACCTTCAGAAGCATATTCCGGCCGGAACTGTCCGTATTTGGATAGATCTTGAGAATCTCCACAGAATATTCCTGTACCCTGCTGTCAGTCACTGTGGAACGGATCACCGCCGGACCGGTCTTTATCTCCTCAGCCGATGCTACCGGTACAGCCATACCATTCCAGCCGGTTTGGGTCTTGCCAAAGATCCCACAGCCGGTGTTTTTCAAAAGCTCGCCTACAGGCACTTGGTCGGTCATTGCACCCATCAGCTGTCCCGGCTCTCCAACAGCACCTTTTTTTACGGACTGTACTGTTGCCCGGTATGCGATACCGGTGTCCATTTCCAAAAGGCTGCCATCCTGCCGGTTGACTCCGTGACCCAGCGCCCCAAAGCTGCCGGATTCCGGATCAAACCAGGTGACCGTTCCCACACCGGTGATCCCCTGCTTTAAATAGATCCCCAGCTTCGGTCCTTCGGCGGTTACCTGGGGATTCATCCGCACCCGCTTTTCTTTTCCATCCCGAACCACGGACAGATCCACCACCCCATCCGCACGCTCCAGCGCAGAGCGCACATCCTGTGCACAGGTCACTTTTTTATCGTTCACGCTAAGAATCATATCCCCGATCTGCAGACCGGCTGCTTTGGCAGTATTCCCCAACTGCTCATCATAGGCTGCCACCGTCACCGACCCATCCGCCAGTTCAATGCCGATCACTTCCCCAACAGGGATCAGCTCCTCCGCCGCCAGAACACCCGGCGACATCCATAATATACACACAAGCGCTAGTGCTGTGCGACGCACAAATCCTTTCATTTTCCTGCCCTCCATTTTGATTTCGCTCACGGTGTTAATATTCCTCGAGGACAAAAATGTAACCCATGCAAAAGTCGAAAATTAAGGGCAGCTGTGGAGAAATTGGAAAAAATATCAAATTCCCTATTATATAATAATGTATTCTGTGGCATTTACCCATTGACAAAGTAGGTAAATAATGATATATTACCTACAAAGATAATAGGTAAATCCATTGGAGGAAAACCGATGCAAGTATATGCTGATAACGCCGCAACCACCAAGATCAGCGGCCACGCTTTGCAGGCCATGATGCCCTGCTTTGAAAAATTTTACGGCAACCCTTCCAGCCTGCACTCCGTGGGCCAGGAGGCAAAGGAAGTGCTGGAGGATGCCCGTGCCAAGGTAGCCGCCTGCCTGGGCTGTGAGCCCCGTGAAGTTTACTTCACCTCCGGCGGCAGCGAGGCCGACAACCAGGCCATCATTTCCGCTGCCCGTTTCGGTGCCCGGAAAAACAAAAAGCACATCATCTCCACCGCTTTTGAACATCACGCAGTTCTGCATACTCTGAACAAGCTGGAAAATGAGGGCTTTGAGATCACTCTGCTGGATGTAAGCAACGGCCATAACGTTACTGCCCAGCAGGTAAAGGACGCCATCCGTGAGGACACCTGCCTGGTGACCTGTATGTATGCCAACAATGAGATCGGCTCCATTCTGCCCATCGCTCAGATCGGTGCGGTGTGCAAGGAAGCCGGTGTTCCCTTCCACACCGATGCGGTACAGGCGGTGGGACACCTGCAGATCAATGTAAAAGAGCAGAACATCGATATGCTCAGCCTGTCCGGCCACAAGTTCCACGGTCCCAAGGGCGTGGGTGCCCTGTATGTCCGCCGGGGTCTGCCTCTGGTGAATGTGATCGAGGGCGGCGCTCAGGAGCGTGGCAAGCGTGCCGGTACGGAAAACCTCCCCGGCATTGTAGGTATGGCTGCCGCTCTGGCCGATGCCTGTGCCAATCTGGAAGAAAACAACAAGAAGGTCACCGCCCTGCGTGACAAGCTCATCGAGGGCCTTAGCAAGATCCCCCACTGTGCCCTGAACGGTGACCCGGTGAACCGTTTGCCCGGCAATGTAAGCTTCTGCTTCGAGGGCATCGAAGGCGAATCTCTGCTGCTTCTGCTGGATATGCAGGGCGTTGCCGCTTCTTCCGGCTCTGCCTGTACCTCCGGCTCTCTGGACCCCAGCCATGTGCTGCTGGCCATCGGCAGAGTCCATGATGTGGCCCACGGCTCCCTGCGTCTGTCTCTGAGCCACTACAACACAGAAGAAGAAATTGACCACATTCTGAAAGTGGTTCCTGAGGTGGTCAGCCTTCTGCGTAATATGTCCCCTGTCTGGCGTGATCTGCAGACCGGCAAGAGAGAATACATTCTCTAATGGATAATGGATAATTAAGGAGTTGTTATTATGGCATTATATAGCGAAGTTGTTATGGATCATTTTACCCATCCCCGGAATGTGGGTGTCATTGAAAACGCCGACGGCGTGGGCGAAGTGGGCAACGCCAAGTGCGGCGATATCATGAAGATCTATCTGAAGATCGAAAACGACATCATCGTGGATGTGAAGTTTGAGACCTTTGGCTGCGGCAGCGCCATTGCCTCTTATTCTATGGCCACGGAGATGATCAAGGGCAAGTCCATTAACGACGCCATGGCACTGACCAACAAGGCCGTTGCCGAGGCACTGGACGGCCTGCCTGCCCACAAGCTGCACTGCTCTGTTCTTGCCGAAGAAGCCATCAAGTCCGCTCTGAAGGACTACTATGACCGCAACGGCATCCCCTACGACAAGAAGCTGTTCCCCGACTGTGAGAACTGCGCACACTGCCACGAATGATCGTATCAACGAAAGGGCGTTACGCCCTGCGGGTGATGGTCCACTTTGCCACACGGGGCGGTGACCGCTACATCCCGCTGAAGGAAATCGCCGAGGCGGAGGGTATCAGCCAGAAGTATCTGGAATCCATTATGACCACCCTCAGTAAGGCTGGTTTTGTGGACGCCGTTCACGGAAAGGGCGGCGGATACCGGCTCAACCGCACTCCCGGCGAATACACCGTGGGCAGTATTCTGAAACTCACAGAAGGCAGCCTGGCGGCGGTGTCCTGCACCACCCAAGGCCCGGCGGCCTGTTCCCGGAGCAGCTGCTGTCAGACCAAGCCCATGTGGGAAAAACTGGATAAAATGATCGACGAATTCTTTGAAGGAATTACTCTGGAGAATCTGCTGGAAGAAATGTAATACTTAAGGGGGCTGACCTGCCGGTCAGCCCCCCTTTGTCTGTTCGCTAAATTCCGGTTTATCGAGCTGACGCTCGATAATAATTGAAAATGGAAAATGGAAAATTGAAAATGATTGTGTCGGCTACGCCGACGTTTTAAATTATTTTCCGAAGGAAAATACCACAATTTTCAACTTTCAACTTTCAA
>JAFSFK010000186.1 GCA_017435245.1 Oscillospiraceae bacterium
GCAGTGATATCCGGCAAATATCTGCTCGGTATCGTTACATTTTTAGATTCGCACAAAAAAAGGCCGTCCCACCGGGACGGCTTTTTTTTGCGCCTGTGCGAATTCCGATTTAACGCTCTGACGAGCGAATTGAAAATTGAAAGTTGAAAGTTGAAAGTTGTTGTATTTTCCTTCGGAAAATAATTTAAATCGTCGGCGTAGCCGACACAATCATTTTCAATTTTCCATTTTCCATTTTCAATTATTATCGAGCGTCAGCTCGATAAAACGGGATTTATCCCATCACCATAAAATAGTTTCCGCCCTCGGCGAAGAAAAAGACATCCGATGCCTCTCCCATCTCACCGCCGAAACCGCCAAACTGCCCTCTGCCGCCCTCCGGCCGCTGGGGCATTTCCATTCCCTCAGGAGGTGTCATATTCTCCGGCATCGTCCCCTCCGGGATCTCCATTCCCTCGGGCCGCTCCATTCCCTCCGGCGGGATCATATTCTCCGGCATTTCCATCCCCTCAGGAGGCACCTTGTCTTTGGGCATCTGCCCACCGCCGGGCATCCCGCTGCCCATAGCGCCGGAAGTCATACCCTTCAGCTGGTTTTCTCCCTGCCAAAGAGTGTACTCCCCGGCGCCGAGCGTTTCCGCAGATACAACGAGATAGGAAAAGGCGTTGGTCACATCCATCTGGGCAACCCCTTCCCCCTGTTCATTTTTCAGCGTATATACCCCCGCCTTCTGGGGCTGTGCAAACTGGAACACCCCGTAGGTCTGCTGACTTTCACTGATCCGGTCCAGCATATTGCCGGTGGCGATCACCGTACCTCCGTTAATGTGGATCCCCATATCGGAATCGATACCCGCATCGCCGCTGGTGGCGCAGGCCTGTGCGGTAACAGAGCCGCCGTTAATCACCAGCCAGCCGTTGGAATCGATTCCGTCGCCCTCGCCTGTCTGTCCGGTAACCAAAATATCCAAACTGCCGCCGTTTATAGTGGTAACAGACACCCCATCTTCGTTGGTGTTGATGCCGTCATTTCCGGACCGGATGCGGATATCGCCGCCGTTAACGGTCAAATGCAGCTCCGAATCCAGGCCTTCATTTTCGGCGATGATGTCCAGCGCACCGCTGCCGCCCACATTCATAGACATTTTGGAATAGAAAGCGGCATCGTACTTGTGCAGTTTCTTGGCATCTTCCACTTCGGTGCCATCCTGGCTGAGAACAACGGAATCCGGCTTGTAGATCCGGGCCACATAGGAACCATTCACCCGGTTCTGGGAACCATCGGCCAAAACCACATTGGCACCGGCAGCAGCGGTATCCACGGTATTGGTGGGATCATCCGTGGTGCCGCACTCATAAACATTGTAAAAGATAACGCCGGGGGCAACGGAGCTGGTGATGTCCACCCCATCCAGCACCAGGGTCACCACAGCGCTGGGATCTTCCTTGGCATTCTCGCCCAGATCCACAGCCACCTGCCCTTTGGAGAGGCTTCCCTGCAGGATGTAAGTGCCGGGCTGTGTGATGTGCACCACAGTGTGCGCATCCGCTTCCGCCTGGCTGTGGGCATCGGTTTCCGTGCCCTCACCGTAGGTAAAATCGTGTCCTTCCTCATAGTAGATAATATCATTGGCAGTGTAGACCGCCTGGGAACTGTCCTGAGATACCGGCTGCCCGTCCACGGTGACAGCACTGTCGGACAGCACAATAGCGGTACCTTCATAGACTGCTGCTTCCTGTACCGGCACATCCTGCTTACCGCAGCCGGTCAGACATAGTCCTGCCACCGCCAGAATACAAATAAATTTTTTCATAAAATAACTCCTCTCGGCAGAATTCTGCCAGGATTTCCCAACCAGTATATGTCCCCATTTTTTATTTTTTATGTCGTGCCTGTAAATAAACTATAAACAACGCCACAAATTCCGGTTTATCGAGCAGTTTGAAATGCTGCTGTGCACCAAGGCTCCCTCTGATGAGGGAGCTGTCAAAAATCTTTGATTTTTGACTGAGGGAGAGAAAATACAGCACTATCAACACTTTTCTCTCCCCCAGTCACGGCTGCGCCGTGCCAGCCCC
>JAFSFK010000187.1 GCA_017435245.1 Oscillospiraceae bacterium
GTGGCCAATATGCAGATAGCCGTTGGGTTCCGGCGGAAAACGGGTATGCACGGTCATACCGGCATAGCGGCCGCCCTCGGCAATATCCTCTTCAATAAAGGCGTGGATGAAATTCTTGCTTTCGGTGATTTCAGCCATCGTTAAGAACCTCTCTTTAAATAAAAATTCTGATACATTATAACCCATCCGGAAGGTTTTTGCAACAGATAATCAGGAATTATCTGGCAAAATAGAGTCAAGAAAAAGAAAATATGAAAATTGAGAAAACATTTTTGGAATTTTATGAAATTTTGGTTGTCAATTCGGCAGACTTATATTAAAATAACTCTGATAGAGAGGAGTGATTGGATTTGTCCGAAATCAAGTACAAACGGATCCTGCTGAAGGTCAGCGGCGAAGCCCTTGGTGAGAAGACTGCTTCCGGTGATGGCTTTGGCCTGGATTTTGGCAAGATCAATGCAGTGTGCGAATCCATTAAAGAATGTGTGAATATGGGTGTCCAGGTAGGTCTGGTCATCGGCGGCGGCAACTTCTGGCGGGGCGTGAAGAATGGTTCCGGCAAGCTGCAGCGCAGCCATGCGGATGCCATGGGTATGCTGGCAACGGTGATGAATGCCATTGCAGTTGCAGATGCTCTGGAGCAGCACGGTATGGATGCCCGGGTACTTACCGCTGTTGAAATGCATAAGTACGCCGAATACTTCACCCGGGATACTGCCAACCGTTATCTCAACGAGGGTAAGGTGGTGCTGTTTGCGGCAGGTACCGGAAATCCCTATTTCTCCACCGACACCGGTGCTGTGCTCCGGGGCGTTGAGATCGAGGCAGATGCCATCCTGATGGCAAAAAATGTGGATGCCATCTACTCTGCGGACCCTGCTAAGGATCCTAATGCCGTAAAATATACCAAGCTGACATACGGCGAGGTGCTGGCTAAGAATCTCAGAGCGACGGATATTACCGCAATGGCTCTGGCTATGGACAATAATATGACGATGGTCTGCTTCGGTTTGGACGAAGAAAACAGCATCGTTCGTGTGGTTCGGGGTGAGGATATCGGAACCACTGTTAAAAACAAGTTTTAAGGAGGACACATACAATGGCTGTGGATTTTAAGGAATTTGAAAGAAGAATGGATAAGGCTCTGGATCATCTGGCAGAGGAGTTTGGCGCAGTTCGTGCCGGTCGTGCCAATGCAAAGGTGCTGGACCGGATTACTGTTGAATACTATGGAAGTGAGACACCCCTGAACGGTGTTGCGACCATTTCCTCTCCCGATGCCCGTACCCTGGTGATCTCTCCTTGGGATACCAAGCTTCTGAAGGACATCCAAAAGGCGATTCAGGTCAGCGAGCTGGGCATCAATCCTCAGAATGACGGCAAGGTGATCCGTCTGGTATTTCCTCAGCTGACTGAGGATCGCCGTAAGGAGCTGGTCAAGCAGGTCAAGAAGTATGGCGAAGAGGCAAAGGTGGCAATGCGTAACATCCGCCGTGACGGTATGGACTACGTGAAGAAGCTGAAAAAGAATTCCGAGATCACGGAAGATGAGCAGAAGAAGGCTGAGAAGGATCTGCAGGATATTCTGGATAAGAACATCAAGAAAGCCGATGCAGCGCTTGCCGCAAAGGAAAAGGAACTGATGGCGATCTGATACGTCTGTGAAATTGGGGGCGCTTGCGCCCCCAATATGCACATATTTGGAAAGAGGTTTTGTGATGGCAGCTACAGATAAAAAAGCGAATACACAGCCGGTACCCCGTCATATTGCTATTATTATGGACGGTAACGGCCGCTGGGCAAAGAAACGGGGCCTGCCTCGTACAGCCGGTCATGCTGCCGGTGCGGAGGCGTTTCGAAGGACTGCCAACTATTGCCGTACCCTGGGTGTGGAGTACTTGACGGTATATGCCTTTTCTACGGAAAACTGGAAGCGGTCGGCAGATGAAGTGGCAGGCATTATGAAGCTGCTGGGCAAGTACCTGGAAGAGGCACTGCTGGATATGGAGAAAAACCACGTCCGTTTTAAATTCTTCGGTGATCTGACCCGTTTGAGTCCGGAGCTTCAAAAGCTGTGTCAGGATGCACAGGAACGTTCTGCCCAGTACCACGAGGTACAGGTGAATTTCTGCCTGAACTATGGTGGGCGGGATGAGATCGTCAAGGCGTCCGCCGCTTTTGCTGCCGATGTTGCGGCAGGAAAGTATAAGCCTGAGGATCTGACCGAAGAAGTGCTGTCCGGATATCTGTATTCTGCGGATGTGCCGGACCCGGAGCTGATCATTCGGCCCTCCGGGGAGATGCGCACCAGCAATTTCCTGCTGTGGCAGTCTGCATATTCGGAGTATGTTTTCTTGAATGTGCTTTGGCCGGATTTTGGGCCAAAGGATCTGGATGAGGCCATTGCGGAGTATCACCGCCGCAATCGTCGGTTTGGAGGCGTTTGAGCTATGAAAACTCGTATTATTGTGGCGGTTGTTGCGATTCCGTTGCTGCTGATCTGCTTGCTGGCCCTGCCTACGGTATGCACTGCTGTGTTGGTGGGATTGATGTGCGCCTTGGCAGCCTATGAGCTGCTGTGGGGAACAGGAATCGTCAGGCATATGCGACTGGTTACCTATACTGCTGTGATGGGATTGCTCACTGCCCTTTGGTGTCACTTCCATATGTCCTATGCGGCGGCAGTTTTGGGTATACTGGTATTTACGGCAGTGCTTTTTGCCGAGCTGCTGTCTGCCCGTGGAGAGTTGCCCTTTGAAAAGATCGCTGTTTGCTTTGCCGGCGGTGTGATCATTCCGATGATGCTGACAGCCTTGGTGCGGATCATCACCTGGGAAGAAGGGCGGTTCTTTGTTTTGCTGCCATTCCTGCTGGCGTTTACATCCGATTCCGGTGCTTATTTTGCTGGACGGTTCCTGGGCAAGCACAAGCTCGCACCTGTGATTAGTCCCAATAAGACGGTGGAAGGGGTTGCCGGCGGCGTAGCAGGTGCCATTGTGGGAATGCTGATCTACTGTGTGGTACTGGATCTTGCTTTTCGGTTCCGGGTGAATTACCTGTTTGCGCTGGCATATGGCATTCTTGGATCTTTGGGTGCGGTGTTTGGTGACTTGGCATTTTCTGCCATCAAGCGCCAGACCGGCATTAAGGATTACGGCAATTTGATTCCCGGCCACGGCGGAGTGTTGGATCGTTTTGACTCTATGACCGTTGTTGCACCTTTGACAGAGGCGTTGCTGCTTCTGATTCCTTTTGCGGTGAGATAATTATGGTAAAATGTGTAAGTATTTTAGGCTCTACCGGCTCTATTGGACGCCAGAGCCTTGACATTATCGATCATCTGGGCCTGCCTGTGGCGGCCTTAAGTGCCGGATCCAGTGTGGACCGGATGGCTGAACAGTGCCGTAAGTACCGTCCCAAGCTGGCGGTGATGGCAACGAAAGAGGCAGCCGATGAATTGAATGAAAAGATCTCCGATCTGGGAATTACTATTTTGCACGGAGAAGATGGCTTGATCGCTGCTGCAACCATCCAGGAGGCAGACTGTGTTATTACGGCCGTGGTGGGTATGCTTGGGTTGAAGCCTACCCTTGCAGCAATTGAAAAAGGCAAGCGCATCGGCCTTGCCAATAAAGAGACCTTGGTCTGTGCCGGTGAACTGGTGATGGCTGCTGCCAAGAAGTATGGCGCAGAAATTGTTCCTGTGGATTCGGAGCATTCCGCCATTTTCCAGTGCCTGATGGGCTGTGGAAATAAGCGTGAAGTGAAAAGGATCATTTTGACCTGTTCCGGTGGACCTTTTTACGGAAAGTCCCGGGAGGAACTGGGCGTCGTCACCAAAGCGGATGCGTTAAAGCATCCCAACTGGAAGATGGGCGCAAAAATCACCATCGACTGTGCTACCCTTATGAATAAGGGACTGGAGGTCATTGAGGCAATGCGCCTGTACGAACTGCCTCTGGAGCAGGTGGATGTGCTGATCCACCGCCAAAGCATCGTCCACTCTATGGTGGAGTTTGCCGATGGTGCGGTAATGGCGCAGATGGGAAGTCCCGATATGCGTTTGCCCATTCAGCTGGCAATGACCTATCCGGAAAGAACCGATTGCGTGGTAGATCCGCTGGATCTGACCACTTGCGGCGCATTGACCTTTGCACATCCGGATATGCAGGCATTTCCCTGCCTTGCGCTGGCCAGAAAGTGTGCCAAGTTGGGAGGTACAGCCTGCCCGGCAATGAACGGTGCCAACGAAGAAGCGGTTGCGCTGTTCTTGAATGATGAAATTGGTTTTTATGATATTTATGATCTGGTATCCAAAGCGGTGGAGGCGGTTCCCTTTATTCAGAATCCTACCCTGGAACAGATCCTGGAGGCAGACCGCCTGGCACGTCAGGCTGTACGCTGTATGAAAAACTAAGTTTGCGAGGATTTTTATGAGCATTCTATTCGCCATTTTACTGTTTAGCCTGCTGATCTTTGTCCACGAGCTTGGGCATTTTATCGCTGCCAAGCTCTCCGGCGTTCAGGTCAATGAATTTGCAATGTTTATGGGCCCTGCCCTGGTAAAATGGGGAAAAGGGGAGAGCCAGTATTCCATCCGCTGTATCCCTATTGGCGGCTACTGTGCAATGGAGGGAGAGGATGCGGATACGGATAACCCCCGGTCCTTTCAAAAGGCAGCTTGGTGGAAGCGGCTGATCATTTTGGTTGCTGGCTCTGCGATGAACTTTGTGGCAGGACTGTTGCTGCTGACCATTGTATTTGCGCCGGCAAAAAATATTGTTGTTCCCGTTATTGGCTCGGTGGAACCCGGGTGTACGGTGGTCAGCGAGAACGGTCTGCAGATCGGTGACCGTATTTTGGAGGTGGATGGAGAGAAGATCTACGTCCAATCCAATTTTACAATGATGCTTACACTCAACCCCGGAGATATCCACGATATCGTGGTGGAGCGCAACGGGGAAAAGGTGATGCTTGATGATCTTTATATGGAAAAGCACACCTTCGAAGAAGGTGAAGCACCTCGCTTTGGGTTCAGCTTTATTACGGAAGAAGCAACTTTTTCCTCCAAGATGGGTTATATTTGGAACACGGCAATTGATACGATCAGAACAGTCCGGTTGAGTCTGCAAATGCTCATTACCGGCCAGGCAGGACTGAAGGATATGTCCGGTCCCGTGGGAATCGTGCAGATCATGTCGGAAACTGCTGCTGCATCGGATACTCGTTTGGATGCGCTGATGAATATGCTGTATTTTGGCGGATTTATTGCCATCAACCTTGCGGTAATGAATCTTCTGCCCATTCCGGCACTGGATGGCGGTCGGGTGGTGGGACTCTTGCTGATCACAGCCATTGAAGCCGTGACCAGAAGAAAGATCGATCCCAAGTATGAGGGCTATATCCACGGTGCCGGTATGGTTTTGCTGCTGGCGTTGATGGCGATCATTATGTTTAAAGATATATTTGTTATTTTTAAGGGGTAATTATGACTAGACAAATTACAGTAGGAGGGATTCCCATCGGCGGTGGTGCGCCGGTGGTGATCCAGTCTATGCTCAATACAAAAACCACAGATGTGGCAGGTTCTTTGGAGCAGATCAGGAAGCTGCAGATCGCCGGCTGCCAGATTGCCCGTTTGGCAGTGCCCAACATGGAGGCGGCAAAGACCTTTGGCGAGATCTGCAAGGAATCTCCGCTGCCTTTGGTGGCGGATATCCACTTTGACTATAAACTGGCCATTGCTGCCGCAGAGGGTGGCGCCTCCAAGATCCGTATTAACCCCGGCAATATTGGCGGTGAGGATCGGGTGAAGGCTGTGGTGGATGTTTGTAAAGAACGTAAAATTCCCATCCGCATCGGCGTCAACGGCGGCAGCCTGGATAAGCGGCTGCTGGAAAAATATGGACATCCCACCGCCGAGGCGTTGGTGGAGAGTGCCTTTGAGCATCTGGAGCTTTTGGAAAAGTTCGGTTTTTACGATACCTGTGTGTCGATGAAGTCCTCCACCGTTCCTACTATGGTGGCTGCTGCACGGCTGTTCCGCAGCAAATGTGATTATCCCATCCATATCGGTGTTACTGAGACCGGCCCTGTGCGTATGGGTCTGATGAAGTCAGCAATGGGTATCGGTGCGCTTTTATTGGACGGGATCGGGGATACCATTCGTGTAAGCCTTACCGATGATCCTGTTGAGGAGATCTATGCTGCACAGGATATTCTGAAGGCTGCCGGTCTGCGCAAGGAGGGGGTAAATATTATCTCCTGTCCCACCTGTGGCCGGACAAAGATCGATCTGATCGGTCTTGTGAATCGAGTGGATGCGGCGCTGAAAGATTGTAAGAAACCCATCACTGTTGCGGTCATGGGCTGTATCGTCAACGGTCCCGGTGAAGCCCGGGAGGCTGACATTGGCATTGCCGGCGGCGACGACTGCGGTATGTTATTTGAAAAAGGAAAGCAGATCGAAAAGCTTCCCTATGAGGAACTGCTGCCGGCCTTGCTTGAGAGAATCGAACGGATGTAATTTATGAGTTTGGAAACGATCAGTTTTTTGAATATGTTTTCGGAGTACACACCGCCGGAAGCCCTGGAAGATCCTCTGGGTCAGGTGCGTGTGACCGATGCCAATATTGATGTGGTGAACCGAACCATCCTGGTGAATCTGGAGTGTCCTGAGTACATCAGCCGCCGGGATTGGCAGAGCATCAGCGAGGATATTTCCCGGCTGTATGACCTGCAAAAGGCGGAGCTGGTTCCTTTTTATAACGAGAGCCATCTTGCACAGGTGCAGCCCCAGGAACTGATGGAGCTGTTTGTGGAAGAGGATTCTATGTGCCGTGGTTCGCTGGCCGGTGCCAAATGGGAGTGGGAAGAAAGAACTTTACATATCCACCTGCGGGCCAACGGAAAGGCACAGCTGATGGAGTGCGTTCCCGCAGTCTGCCGCAAGCTGCAGAAGCAGTTTTCCGTTCCGGTACAGGTGGAGATCCACGCTGGCGAGAATCTGGAAGGCCGGGCACTTTTCGATGCAATGGAAAAAATGCGGGATGCGATGATGGAGGAACTGCCCAAGCTCGCAGTGCAGGCGGAAAAGAAGGAAGAAAAGCCCAAGGAAAGCAAGGCGATCTTTGGCAAGCCGTTCTACGGCAATACCACACCTATGTCTGATGTTACTCTGGATCTGGGTTATGTGGATATCGAGGGTAAGGTCTTTGCGGTTGAGAATAAAGAGCTTAGAAGCGGCGACTGGATCATCAGTTTTGATATGACCGATAATACCGGCTCTGTTCGGGTCAAAAGCTGGATGGCGAAAAAGGATGCACAGGTATTTTTGGAAAATATCAAAGAAGGAATGGTGCTGAAAGTCCACGGTAAAATGATGCAGGACCGCCGTGACGGTGAGGAAGTACTGAAGCCCTTTGCGGTTATGGCCGGCCAGATGAAGAAGCGTACCGACACGGCACCCGGTGCCAAGCGTGTGGAGCTGCACCTGCATACCACCATGAGCAATATGGATGCACTGACCAAAACTAAGGATGCCATCAAGCAGGCTGCGGCTTGGGGTCACCGTGCCATTGCCATCACCGATCACGGCTGCTGTCAATCCTTTACGGATGCGCTGCACGTGGTGGAGGATTGGAAGGGTGCGCCCAAGGTGGCAGGTACAGACCAGGACATAAAGATCCTATACGGCTGCGAGGGCTACTACATCAATGATGTGGATGACCTGATCGCTGTCCATGGCAGCAGAAATATGGCCTTCGATGATGAGTATGTGGCCTTTGACCTTGAGACAACCGGCCTTTACCGCCGGGACACCATCATTGAGATCGGCGCTGTGCGGATGAAGCAGGGTAAGGAAATTGACCGTTTCCAGAGTTTTGTGGATCCCGGCTGCCGGCTGCATCCCAAAACGGTGGAGCTTACTGGCATTACCGACGAGATGCTCAAAGGCGCTCCTTCCATTGAGGAAGTAATGCCCAAATTCCTGGAGTTTGTGGGTGAAAGTGTTCTGGTTGCCCACAATGCGGAATTTGATATGAATTTTGTCCGCAGAACCTGTGAAAAGCTGGGACTGCCCTGGGATCAGACATCTGTGGATACGCTGGTACTGTCCCAGAATCTGCTGACCCATTTGGGCCGATATCGTCTGGATATCGTTGCCAAGGAATTTGATCTGGCGGACTTTAATCACCACCGTGCCGGTGATGATGCACTGGTCTGCGGACGGATTGCCGGACGGCTGTTTGAGATGCTGGAAAAAATGGGAATTCAGGATATCCAGTCCATAAATGAGGCAATGCTGCCGCTGCGGTCTGCCCACCGGCAGCAGAACGTCCAATGTCAGCACATCGTGCTGATGGCAAAAAACCAGATGGGTCTGCGGAATCTGTACCGTCTGATCTCTGAGTCTAATCTGAAATTCTTTAAGAAATTCCCCAGAATCTTTAAATCCGAGCTGATGAAGTACCGGGAAGGCCTGATCATCGGTGCAGCCTGTGAAAACAACGAAGTGTTCCAGGCGGTTATTTCCGGAAAGAGCAATGCGGAATTGCAGCGGATCGCATCCTTCTATGATTATCTGGAGGTGCAGCCTCTGTCCAATAACCGGTTTATGCTCTATCCTTCCAAAGAAGGGGAGCAGCCCATCGCCCTGAGTGATGAGGAACTGCGGATGTTCAACCGGGACATCGTTTCCCTTGGCGAGCAGATGAACAAAATGGTGGTTGCCACCGGTGACGTTCATTTCCTCAATCCCGAGGATGAGGTGTTCCGTCGCATCCTGCTGGCAACCAAGAAGTTCAAAGATTGCGACCGGGAAAATCCCCTGTATTTTCGTACAACCGATGAGATGCTGGAGGAGTTCTCCTATTTGGGACAGGAAAAGGCTGAGGAAATCGTGATCACAAATCCCAATATCATTGTGGATATGTGCGAAACGGTACGGCCCGTGCCCCATAACTTGTTTGCACCTTCCATTGAAAACTCTGTGGAGGATCTGAAATCTCTGGTCTACGGTAAGATGCACCGTCTCTACGGCGAGAATCCTCCGGAATTGATTACCAAGCGTGTGGAAACGGAGCTTAATGATATTATCAACTGCCACTATGACGTGATCTATATTTCTGCCCAGCGCTTGGTGCAGAACTCTCTGGAGCACGGTTACCTGGTTGGTTCCCGTGGTTCTGTGGGTTCGTCCATTGTGGCGTATATGTCCGGCATTACGGAGGTCAACTCTTTTCCGCCCCACTACCGCTGTCCCAACCCGGACTGTAAGTACACCACCTTTGATGTCCCCAAGGGGTATGAGTGCGGTGCAGACCTTCCCGATGCGGTGTGCCCCAAATGCGGAACGCCCTATGCAAAAGAGGGGTTCAACATTCCGTTTGAGACCTTCCTGGGATTCGGCGGCGATAAGGTGCCGGATATCGACCTGAACTTCTCCGGTGAGTATCAGGCCAAGGCCCACGCCTACTGCACGGAGATGTTTGGTAAATCCCACGTTTTCCGTGCCGGTACGGTAGGTACCGTGGCGGATAAGACAGCCTTTGGCTATGTTCTGAAATATCTGGAGGAACGGGGAAGAACTGCATCCAATGCGGAAATGGCCCGCCTTGCCAGCGGATGCGTGGATGTGCGCCGTACCACCGGTCAGCACCCCGGCGGTCTGGTGGTCATTCCTCAGGAGAATGAGATCTGGGACTTCTGCCCGGTGCAGCACCCTGCGGATGACCCCAATTCCGACCAGATCACCACTCATTTTGAATACCACTCTATGGAGGAAAACCTCCTCAAGCTGGACATGCTGGGTCACGATGATCCCACCATGATCAAGATGATGGAGGATATGACCGGTGTGGATGCCAAAACCATCCCTCTGGATGACAAAAAGACCATGTCCATCTTCACTTCCTCCAAGGTGCTGGGCTACGAGAATGACAAGATCCTGGGTCCCACCGGTGCGGTGGCGGTCCCGGAGTTCAATACCCGCTTTACCCGTGGCGTTTTGCTGGATACCAAACCGGAGAAGTTTGACTTCCTGGTGCGAATCTCCGGTTATACCCACGGCACGGATGTGTGGCTGGGCAACGCCAAGGATCTGATCGTTTCCGGTACTGCCCGGGTGGACCAGACCATCGGCTGTCGTGACGATATTATGATCTACCTCATTTCCTGCGGTCTGCCGGAAAAGCGGTCCTTCAAGATCATGGAGGCCGTCCGTAAGGGTAAAGGCCTGCCCGAAGGTGCGGAGGAAGAAATGCGTGCGGCGGGTGTTCCCGAGTGGTATATCGGCTCCTGTAAGAAGATCAAGTATCTGTTCCCCAAGGCCCACGCTGTGGCATACGTTATGATGGCCTTCCGTATTGCCTGGTTTAAGGTCTATCATCCGCTGGCATTCTATGCGGCCTATTTCTACCGTCGCAGCCAGAAGGGCGGATTTGATGCTGTACTGATGACCAAGGGTATCGAGGCGGTTATGGCCAATATCGATGCCATCGACAATAACGAAGCGGCTACTGCCAAGGATGAAGATCTGCTGACCACCTTGGAAGTGGTGTATGAATTCTATCTCCGGGGACTGGACTTCCTGCCAGTGGATCTTTACAAGAGCCACGCCACCAAGTTCATCATCGAGGACGGTAAGCTCCGTCCGCCCTTCGTGGCATTGTCCGGCTTGGGCGAAAGTGCGGCCTGGGATCTGATGAACGGCAGAGAGGGCAAGACCTTCATCTCTATGGAAGAGGTGGCGGTAGCCTGTCCCAAGGTCTCCAAGACCCATATGCAGATGCTCAAGGATGCCGGTGCCTTCGGCGATATGCCGGAGACCAACCAGGTCAGCCTGTTCTAAGGAGGTATTGCTATGCAAGATATCGGTACCCAATTTCATATTCGATGTAATCCCGAGGATGTAGGGCGTTACTGCTTTCTGCCCGGGGATCCGGGCAGATGTGAAGCCATCGCAGCCTGTTTTGAGAACCCTGTTCATATCGGAATGAACCGGGAATTCAATATCTACACCGGTACGCTGCTGGGAGAAAAGGTAAGTGTCTGCTCTACCGGTATTGGTGGGCCTTCTGCTGCCATCGCTATGGAGGAGCTGCATAATATCGGCGTGGATACCTTCATCCGTATCGGCACCTGCGGCGGTATTGCCATGGACGTGCTGCCTGGTGATGTGATCGTTGCCACCGGTGCAGTGCGCTTTGAGCATACCTCTATGGAGTATGCGCCTATTGAGTTTCCGGCTGTCCCGGATTTTGACATCACAGCGGCTTTGAAGACTGCAGGGGAGAACTTGGGTTACAGGACCCATACCGGTGTGGTCCAGTGTAAAGATTCCTTCTATGGCCAGCATAGCCCTGAGAAATCTCCCGTCAGCTGGGAGCTGCTGCAAAAGTGGGAGAGCTGGAAACGCCTTGGTGTCAAAGCCAGCGAGATGGAATCTGCTGCCCTGTTCGTCGTGGCGGCTGCACTGGGCGTGCGCTGCGGCAGCTGTTTCCACGCAGTGTGGAATCAGGAGCGGGAAAAGGCAGGGCTTGAAATGCCTATGACCGAGGATACCTCAGCGGCTATCAAGGTCGGCATCGAGGCGATGAAATTGATTATTGAATCGGACAAAAGGAAAGAGATGCTCAAATGAGCATCTCTTTCTTTTTATCCGGTATTTGAGATAGGATCACCGCCGCAAAAACCAATACACAACCGATGATCTCCCAGTTTGTCAGCCGTTCGTGGAGGATGAGACATCCGCAAAGTACGGCAAATACGGACTCAAGGCTCATAATCAGTGAGGCGGCGGAGGGCTGCAAATGCTGCTGGCCGATGATCTGCAGGGAATAGGCAGCACCCATCGACAGGAAACCAGCGTAAGCCAGAGGCAACCAGCAGGGGATGATCGTCTGCCAGCTGGGTTCCTCGGCAAAGATCATAACGATTCCGGAGAGCACAGCACACACCAGTGCCTGAATGGTGTTCAGCCGCAAGGCATCCACACTGACTGCGAAAATGTCCACAAAGATGATCTGTACCGCGAACATAAAGGCACATCCCAGCAGCAGAAGATCGCCGGTGCTGATGGATGTGACGCCCACACAGCTCAGGCAGTACAGACCTGCCACAGCCAGTGCAACGCTGATGGGGATCATTTTGGAGGGCTTTTTTTTCAGGAAAATACCGAAGATGGGCACGATCACAATGTACATTGCGGTCAAAAATGCGGATTTGCCTGCATCGGTGTCCACAAGTCCCAATTGCTGCAGATTGCAGGCCAGAAACAGTGGGATACCGCAAAGGATACCGGCTTTCCAAAGTTTTTTATCTGCCCAGCGGGAGAAAAATGACTTGCCGTCATATTTCTTGCGGTCGGCAATTGCGATCACGGGGAGCAAGCCGATGACTGCCAGGGCACACCGCACAGCCTGGAAAGTAAAGGGACCGATATGATCCATACCCACACTTTGTGCAACAAAGGTGGAGCCCCAGATCATGGTTGCCAGAAGCAAACAGATGCTGGAACGAAGTTGTTTTTTCATAAATATCACCGAGTGATACTTTACCACACCCAACAAATATTTACAAGATGATATTTAAATTTCCCATCGTCTGTGGTATAATATGAAAAAACCTATGGAGGTACATTATGTCCGATATGATTTATAAGAACCGTGGCGATATCCCTGTGGAGGATACCTGGGCAACGGAGGATCTGTTTGCCAGCGATGCCGCTTGGGAGGAAAGCTTTGCTACCGTGGAGGCAGATACCCAAAAGCTGGCAGCTTTTGCAGGTCATCTGGCAGAAAGCCCCGAGATGTTGTTTGACTACCTGCAGACCATGGAGCAGGTGGATTATAAGATGGGTCTGCTGGGAAACTACGCTATGCGTAAAAGTGATGAGGATACCCGTAACGCTACCTATCAGGCAATGACCGGCAAGTTTATGAGCAGCTACGTGGCGCTGGGTGCAGCCTGCAGCTTTGAGACCCCGGAGATCATGGCAATTTCCGATGAGATGCTGGAGCGTTTCTATAAGGACTATCCTGCCCTTGAGAGATTCCGCCGGTATTTGACCGATCTGCGCCGCCGCAAGGAGCATATTCTCAGCGAGGCAGAGGAAAAGCTTTTGGCTGCTGCCGGTGAGATGGCCCAGACCCCGGATAATGTCTACGGCGCATTTTCCGATGCGGATATGAAGTTCCGGGATGCAGAGGACTCCAAGGGGGAAAAGCACCCTGTGACCCAGGGAACGTTCATCTCTTTGCAGGACAGCAGTGACCGCCAGCTGCGCAAGAGCGCATACGAGAGCCTGTATGATGGCTTTGCGGCTTTCCGCAATACTGCCGCCGGCCTGCTGAATGCCCAGAATAAGCAGCTGAAATTCTTCGCTGAGGCAAGAAAATACCCCTCCGCATTTGAAGCATCGCTGGATGGGAATAACGTTCCTACGGATGTATATCTGAACCTTATTGAGGCGGTCCATAAGAATATGGACAAGATGCACCGCTATGTCCGCCTGCGCAAGAAGCTGCTGGGCGTAGACGAGCTGCATTTTTATGATATTTATGCTTCCCTTGTCAAGGATGTGGGGACCAAGATCCCCTATGAGCAGGCAAAGCAAACGGTTTACGATGCTCTTGCCCCTATGGGTGAAAACTACCGCAAGATCCTCAAGGAGGGTTTTGAAAACCGCTGGATCGACCCCTATATGAACGAGGGCAAACGTGGTGGCGCATATTCTGCCGGTGCTGCGGTCCATCCTTACGTGCTGCTCAACTACAACGAAACACTGGACAGCCAGTTCACCCTGGCACACGAGATGGGTCACGCTCTGCATTCCTACCTGTCCAATAAGCACCAGAACCCCATTGACAGCCAGTATGTGATCTTTGTGGCAGAGGTGGCATCCACTTGCAACGAAGCGCTGCTGATGGAGTACCTGCTGAACAAGACTACCGACAAGAAGGAAAGAGCATACCTCATCAACCATTTCCTGGAGCAGTTCAAGGGAACCCTCTTCCGCCAGACGATGTTTGCTGAGTTCGAGCTGAATATTGGCCGGATGGTAGCCAATGGCGAGACCCTCACTGCCGATGCTCTGTCTCAGGAGTACCGCCGTCTGAACGAGCTGTATTTTGGACCGGATATGGTGGTGGATGACCGCATCGCTGTGGAATGGGCGAGAATTCCCCATTTCTACTACGATTACTATGTGTTCCAGTATGCTACCGGCTATGCCGCCGCTATTGCGCTGTCCCGCAAGATCCTGAGTGAGGGTGAGAGCGCAGTGAAGGACTATGTGGATTTCCTGTCCGGCGGCTGCACCAAGAGCCCCATTGACCTGCTGAAGGGCGCCGGCGTGGATATGACCACCTCCGAGCCTGTGGAGCAGGCACTGGAACTGTTTGGCCGTCTGCTGGACGAGATGGAAAGCCTGGTGGACTGATATGGCAGATCTGTTTTTGCCCACGCTCCATACCTTTGCCATGAATAACATCTTCACAGGCTCCTGTGGCGACTTTCGTTTCCGTATCAAACCCAATGTGGTGAAGAACGGCAAAGAGGTGAATATGGAGGAAAGCTCCATTTTCGCCCAGTTCTGGCACGGACCTTTCTGCTATGAAAAAAGCCAGATGGAGGGGGAGAATACCTTCCCTATGAGTGAAGAAGGCAGAACCGCCCTAAAAACCTGGCTGGAAGAGAATATTTGATGTTTTCGTCAGAATTGATAGTTAGGAGGGAAGCGTATGAAAAGGATTTTAACCGGAGTTATTTTGCTCCTCGGCGGCTTATTTAAGTTGATTTATTTAATTGCGGAAGAACAATGGATAGGATTAACTGGAAGTATTCTTTTGGTAGTTGGTTTGTTGGGGTTCTACTTTTTCGTTGTTCTATCGGATAAACAGAGTTGTGATTGCAAAGAGAATAACGGAGAAAACAAAGTGGTAATGATAGGTGTACTTAAAGGCTTGTTAATTGCCTTTTATGTCATTGGATTTTTCGTTGTAATTATCAATTCTTTGTACAAAACAACAATTTCTAATTGGGTTGGTTTTGTGTTAATTTTGATAAGTGTTGTTCTAGGTATAATCATTCCTTATATTCTTAACAGAAAGAGAAATAAATCAAAGAGCGATTCGCCTTTATAACAAATACTATTTCACCGGGAGAGGATTTCCTCTTCCGGTGTTTTTTTGTAATATCTGCTTTCGCTTTCGCATATCCTTTTGTGAGATCATTTGCAAAGGAGGATGCGTAATATTTAAGCGGGTTTTGATGTGGATATGTATGCTTGCGCTGCTGTTACCGGGGGTACAGGTGTTTGCGCAGGAAGCACCGCCGGAGGAGCTGTATTTGACCCAAGCCGGAAGCAGGACTTGCACATTATGCTCGGCAACTATGATGCTGCGCAGCTGTATGTACAAACTAGGAGACGACCGGTGGCAGCAGGTGACTGAGGATTCGGTGGCGGTTTCAGCCTGGACAAGCGAGGGGATGTATTGGAACTGGAGCTATAGTATTGGAGATAACACTGTAAATGTTGCGCAGCAGGGCTGCAGCGGCATCACGGAGGAGAATCTTAGGGATGTGTTGGACGAGCATCCGGAAGGGATCGTGCTGTACTGCGGCGGCAGCGCACCCCACGCAGTGTTTCTGAGTGACTATGAAGATGATGTGTTCTACTGTGCTGACCCGGCGATGGGCTACGCCGAAAAACGGATAACCCTGGCAGAGTCCCTGTTGGGAGACCGTCACGGTGGACAGGCTCAGATCCTCTCGGCAGTCAGCGCCTACTGGTACGTTTCATCCCATAATATTGAAGATCAAAGCTATCTTGCCGGGTGCAAGGAATATCCCACCGATTGCCGCATCCGTGTCCGTTGGGACGGGGACGCTGTGAGCCTGCCTTGTCCGGAGGGGCAGGAGGATTCCCAAAAGGTATTCCGGATCCATAGCGGAGACCATTTTAAGGCCAGTGCTTTTTTGATCAACAGGGATGGCCAGTACTGGTACCGGGTGGGGGAGGATGTGTACATCAGTGCGATTGATGCCCGGTGTGTTCCTGCGGTGGAACAACCGCTGCCCGACATACGACCGGAAACCGATATACAGGAGAATACAGATGTTGTGCTTCTTCTTTTAGAACCCGAAATTCCTCCTAAAAATACAAAATAATATTGACAATTCCTGCTTTTGTGATAGAATAACAAAGATATGCAAAGGCAATGCGGAAACCAAGAAGTAAAGTAGCTTTTCAGCGAGAGGGGATTGGTGAGAGCCCTCAAAGCCTGCAGCTTCCAGCCACTTCCAAGCCGCCCGGGAGGACCGGGACGGGCGCTCCCGTTACAGAGCTTCTAAGATGTTGGCTTGCCAACGAATTAGGGTGGTACCGCGATCAACTTCGCCCCTATATGTGGGCGGGGTTTATTTTTTTGTTAGTATTTAATTATGGAGGTTATTCCAATGGCGAAAAAAGCATACGGCGTAAACGAACTGCGTGAGATGTTCCTGAGCTACTTTGAGAGCAAGGAGCACCTGCGTCTTCCCAGTTTCTCTCTGATTCCCCAGAATGATGCATCCCTGCTGCTCATCAACTCCGGTATGGCTCCTATGAAGCCTTACTTCAAGGGCGAGGTAGAACCTCCCCGCCGCAGAGTTTGTACCTGCCAGAAGTGCATCCGCACCGGTGATATTGAGAACATCGGCAAGACCGCCCGCCACGGCACTTACTTTGAAATGCTGGGCAACTTCTCCTTCGGCGATTACTTCAAGAAGGAGGCCATTGCCTGGTCCTGGGAGTTTTTGACCAAGGTGGTGGGCCTGGAGGAGGACCGTCTGTATCCTTCCATCTACGAAAATGACGAAGAGGCATTTGAGATTTGGAACAAGCAGATCGGTATTCCCGCTGAGAACATCTTCCGTTTCGGCAAGAAGGACAACTTCTGGGAGCACGGTTCCGGCCCCTGCGGTCCCTGCAGTGAAATCTACTACGACCGTGGTGAAAAGTACGGCTGCGGCAGCCCTGACTGCAAGGTCGGCTGTGAGTGTGACCGTTTCATGGAAGTGTGGAACAACGTATTCTCCCAGTTCGACAACGACGGACAGGGCAACTACACCGAGCTGCAGCAGAAGAATATCGATACCGGTATGGGTCTGGAGCGTCTGGCAGTCGTCTGCCAGGACGTGAACTCCCTCTTTGATGTTGATACCGTTATGAACATCACCAACCACGTAACCGCTATCACCGGCGCATCCTACGGTCAGAGCACCAAGACCGACGTGAGTCTGCGTGTGATCACTGACCACATCCGTGCATCTACCTTTATGATCGCCGACGGTGTTCTGCCTTCCAATGAAGGCCGTGGCTATGTGCTGCGCCGTCTGCTGCGCCGTGCTGCCCGTCACGGTAAGCTGCTGGGTGTGAACAAGCCCTTCCTGTACGAAGTGGTTGAGACGGTCATTAAGGAAAACGAATCCCACTACACCTACCTGCGTGAGCGTGCCGACTATATTATCCGTATGGTCAAGATCGAAGAAGAGAACTTTGCCAAGACCATCGATACCGGTATGGCGATCTTCAATACCAAGATGGCTGAACACAAGGCTGAAAACAAGACCGTTTTCTCCGGTGCTGACGCATTCCTGCTGGCTGCGACCTACGGCTTCCCCATCGACTTGACCATTGAGATGGTTGAGGACGAGGGTATGA
>JAFSFK010000188.1 GCA_017435245.1 Oscillospiraceae bacterium
AAATCTTTGATTTTTGACTGATGTGGGGTTGCAATATAATTGGCATCAGTATACGGCACCAATGCGCATCCGTAACGCCCCACATCCGTCACGCCTACGGCGTGCCACCTTCTCCCGAGGGAGAAGGCTTTGGATTGTACGCCTAACCTTCTGCTCGCCAAACCAAAAATTTTTCCTCCCTCCGTTTCCGCACCGAGCAGAACCATGAACTTTCCCAAGACCACCGCACCTCAAAAAACGCAGAAACGAACACCTGTACCCCCGGCGATGCGTGCCGGGAGGGGTCACGGGGAGGGTGGCTTGCAGAGCGGGAGCTATAAACTCAACGCTTTCCTGTTGCGGTGCCCGGTAGCCGCTTCGCCTGTCAAAGCAGGCTTGCGTCTTACCGACCGCTGCCACTCGCTCCCCTCCTTTTCTCCGCCACTGGCGGCAGTCGGGTCGCTCCCCCCGTGCCGCCTCTTTGGGTACTTTCTCGGCGGAACGAGAAAGTACCCCTCCGGAGGAACCGGCAGTAAGACTCTTTTCTCACCTTCTCATCACCGCCGTACAAAAATACCGCACATCGTCCATAGCGTGATCGTCCTCTTTTCTGGGCACATCCGTGCCGTCTTGCCAGCGGTAGAGGGAAAACTCCCGGATGCAGTCGGTGCAATTCTCCCCGATGAAAAGCCGTTCTCCCGCCAGACAGCTGGCCACCAGCCGGATACCGGGGATGACCTCATTTCTGGCCTTTCGCACAGCGAACCGCCCCCGCTTGCGGATCAGCGCAATAAAGGAAGCCGCACTGGGATCCACGATCACCCGCTGGATGGGCAGCTCCCCCGCCAGGCGCTCCAGCGCCCCATAGTAATCCTCGTCAGTCATCAGCTGACCTGTTTCCCGTCCGCAGTAGTAGAACTCCCGGATCCTGTAAGCCTTTTCCCCCGTCACGCACCACAGACCGGCGGAGAAGGGATTCATGGTCCCGTAGTCCACGGATATGTAGAATTTCCCGTGGTGCGGCAGATTTTTCGCCACATTCCGCCGGGAGAATTCGTATACCAGCCCCTCCGCCCGGCACCACTGTCCCAGCACGAACCGGCGGTAGAACACCCCGGTGTACAGCCGCTCATAGCGCTGGCGTACCGCCGGATCCAGAGCCGGATTGTCCTGCATGGTAAAATGCAGCTGCAAAAGATTCTTGTCCTTGGCCTTGCAGACCCACTCTCTGTAGAACCAATGCTCCGGCCCCTGGGGATTGCAGCACATCCAGAGCTTTGCCCCGCCGACGGAGCACCGGGCGCAGGCCTGCTCCACAAAGGAGCGGGGCATCAGCGCCGCCTCGTCCAGCAGCACCCCTGCCAGGGTAATGCCCTGGATCAGGTCTGCCGACCCCTCATCCTGCCCGCCGAAGAGGTAGTACACATTTTTGGCTCCCCAGGGAGCGGTGACGGTGAGCTTATTTTCGCTGCGGCTCTCCTTGATTTTCAGCATGGGCCCCAGCCACCCGGGCAGATTCTGCAAAATATTTCTGCGCAATGCGCCGATGGTCTTGCCGCAGATGCCGAAGACCTGTCCCCGGAAGCAGCTCATACTCCACAGGAAAAACCCCACGGCGCAGCATACGCTCTTGCCGGAGCGCACGGCCCCGTGGCATAAGATACCGTCCCGGTCCATAAGGCCGGGTCTGTTCCACCAGCTCAGGGCCAGCAGCTGCCGTTTACTGAAGCTCTGAAATCTCACGGGTATCCACCTCCCCCCGGGTCGCTCTTTGGATGGCCTCCAGCAGGCCGTTATCGGCCTGACTGACCTCTGCGGTACCGTCGAACAGGCCCAGGTATTTCCCCAGCAGCTCCAGGGCCTTCAGCTTATCGTAGAGCTTGACCTTCAGCCCGCCGGCGGATTTTTCGATGGACGCCACCGCCGCCAGCTGTTTTGGATCCAGCTCCCCGGTGGAGCGGATCCGCAGATTCCCCTCCTCCACCCGGACGTGATCGGCAAAGCTGGCAAAGGCGATCCCCGCCAGCTCCTCCAGCACCCGCTTTTGTAAATTTTCCATATCCTTCTCCTTTCCCATTTTCCGATTCCGATTTATCGCTCTGCCGAGCGAATTGAAAATTGAAAGTTGAAAATTGAAAATTGTGGTATTTTCCTCCGGAAAATAATTTAAATAGTAGCCGAAGGCCACACAATCATTTTCCATTATCCATTTTCCATTTTCAATTATTATCGAGCTGTTCAAAAAACGCACGATCCAAGCCTTCCCCTTGAGGGGAAGGTGGCACGCCGTAGGCGTGACGGATGAGGTGTACAGTAAAATATTACGAATTCGCCGGAAAGCGATGTGTAATCGCAACATTTTCTGCACACCTCATCAGTCAAAAATCAAAGATTTTTGACAGCTTCCCCTCAAGGGGAAGCCTTTGGTGCGATAACAAACAACTCGCTAAACCGGAAATTACCCTTCTGCCAGCATCATCCGGATGGCCGCCAGCTCCGCCTCCCCCAGCTCCCCGGAGGGACCCATGGGCACCTTGTCATTGCTCTGGGCCAGCTTTTCCAGCCACAGCCGCTGCTTCAGCCACTGTGCGGCCCTGGGGATATAGCGGCCCCCCTCCTCCAGCCAGCGTCCGGAGCGTTTATGCCCGGCAAGGGCATCCAGCAGCACCTGCAGGTCCTCCTCCACCCGCTGAAATTCCGCCCAGGCCTGATCCTTCTCCAGCTTCTTGGGATATTCCCGCCAAAAAGCATCAAAATCCTCACGCACGCCCGGACGTGCGCATTTGCGCTCAGTCTCTACCTCTAACTCTTTCTCTTTCTCCATCTCCTTCTCCTTTTCCCCATCCTTCCCTGCTCTTACCTTTGTCCTGGACTTATCCTTGCCTTGTCCTTCCTGGGTCTTATCCCCATCCTTTCCCACAGCACCCTCCGCCTTTTTTCTTGCGGCATCCAGAACCGGTCTGGCCATTTCGATCATGATCACCGCCTCCGGGCGGATGGAATCCTCATCGGGTATCGTCCCGTAGAGGGCATAGGCGCAGATGGCGTCCAGAATATCCGCTCTGGCGGTTTTGCTTTTGATCTTGCGGATCGCTCTGTAGAATGACTCGTAAAATGTGAACTGTTTTCTTTCCATAAAGACTCCTTTCCAGTAGGTGCAGCAAAAAGCGCAGGCACCGGAAGGTGCCTGCGCAGCTTTGCATATTCCCATTATAGCACGCCCTTTCTGGAAAATCGTCCCGGAAAATTCCCAACCTTGAAAACCGCCGGTCCCCGAAACCCCAGCAGTCCCAACCCCTTTCCGCCCCACCCAAAGCACCCCCGCCAAATCCCGATTTACCGAGCCGTTAAAGCCTCCCCTGTGCAAGGGGAGGTGGCCGAGCACAAGCGAGGTCGGAGGGGTTGTTAGGAATGGTATAGTCACGAAAAACGTGCGTGATTGCTACATTTTCAGAACAACCCCTCAGTCAAAAATCACAGATTTTTGACAGCTCCCCTTACACAGGGGAGCCTTTGGGTGCGGTG